>NZ_PTRF01000017.1:0-107588 GCF_002965705.1 Escherichia sp. MOD1-EC6842
TTTATCGTCTTGCGACGTTAAGAATCCGTATCTTCGAGTGCCCACACAGATTGTCTGATAAATTGTTAAAGAGCAGTGCCGCTTCGCTTTTTCTCAGCGGCGCGGGGTGTGCATAATACGCTTTCCCGCTACAGAGTCAAGCATTTTTTGCTTTTCTCTGTTGAGATTCTCAGGAGAATCCCGCTGACCCGGCGGCGTGTTTGCCGTTGTTCCGTGTCAGTGGTGGCGCATTATAGGGAGTTATTCTGAGCTGACAAGAGGAAATTTAAAATAATTTTCCGAATGCGCAACATTCAACCAAATCAGCCTGAAACTGCCAGTTTTTCGAGCGTTTTGAAACCGTAACGCTGTAAAACGGGCAATAATTGTTCTGCTTCCGGCGTCATTGCCATACAAAAGGCAACATTCGCATCGGCAGATTTTGCATCCGGGGCTTCATGTTCTAACAACCAGGCCGTTCGGCGGGCAATTGCTGCGCCAGAATCTACCAGCCGTGTTCCCTCTGGTAGCACCTGTAACAGTTCTTCTCGTAATAGAGGGAAATGAGTACACCCCAGAACAACAGTATCTGGTGGCTCTTTCATTCTTAACCACGGACGCAAGATACGCTTTAGCGCATCCAGAGAAACTTCGTCGCCATGCAGTTTCGCTTCAGCCAGCTCAACCATCTCTGCCGATCCGAGCATTTCTATCTGACATTCATTGGCGAAACGCGCAATCAGTTCATGGGTATAAGAACGTTTAACTGTTCCGCGAGTTGCCAGCAATCCAACAATGCCATTAGCGGTCAGACGCGCTGCGGGTTTAATCGCCGGCACGACGCCGACAACCGGGAAAGCGAACTTTTCGCGCAAAGCAGGAAGCGAAACGGTGCTGGCGGTGTTGCAGGCCACCACAGCCAGCGCAAGGGGATAATGCTCTTGCACCGCAGTGACAATTTCCACCACTCGCTCAACAATAAACGCTTCGCTTTTTTCGCCATACGGGAAAGCGACATTATCGAAAGCATAAATGTAATGGAGATCCGGTAAGAGACGCCGGATCTCGTCATAGACCGACAGCCCACCGACGCCGGAGTCAAACACCAGCACGGTGGGACGTGGTTCAGAAGGTGTAGCTGCCAGACAAGGTGTATTCCCGTCCTGCAGTTTGGTAGCCATAGACTGTCTCGTAATCTTTGTCGAACAAGTTGGCTATTTTACCACGAACAGTCAGATGAGAGGTGACCGGATACGCAACCGCAAGATCCCACAAGCTCACACCGCCCATTTTAACGGTTTGATAAGGATAAGATGAGTAATCCTTATCATAGCGAGTGCCTAAATACTGATAAGTAATACCCCAGTCGAAGTCATACAGTTGCCAGTCGAGCTGATATTTCACCTGCTGTTTAGCGCGACGTAGCAACGGCGTGTCGGTAATCGCGTTACGCGCATCGACATAATCATAACTCACCGTATGCGTCAGCGGTCCGGTATCAAAATTGGCGGTCGCCTCGACGCCCTTAATCCGCGCTTTCCCTTCGTTGTAGTATTTGAGGGTGTGATCATCGTAATCGATCAAGTCACTAACATCGTTACGGTATCCGGAAATACGCCAGTTCACTCCAGCAGTTAAGCCTTCAAACGCCCCTTCCCACTGTTTGCTTTTCTCAGGGTTCAGATCCGGATTACCGTAGAAGCCATAGAGTTGCCCAAGATTAGGTGCCTTGTACGACGTACCATAAGAAGCGATAAACCGATAACCTTCGATGAATTCCCAACCGACGCTGGTTTGCCAGGTTCCATGACGACCAAACTGTGAGTTATCGTCGCTGCGTGCTGCGCCTTCAAAGGTAAAATCGCCGACTTGTTGCAGCCCGGTCAGATAGATGCCGGTATTACGTTGATCATATCCATCCTCAACATAACCTGTACCCGGCGTCGTAGTCTGTTTCTGCCAGTCGACACCCGCACCAATACTACCGTGACCAACGATGACATTGTTTGCCCACTGAACGGTGTATTGCTTCATCTCATCAAGCGTTGCGGACGAATCATAACGACCATAATGGGGATCGTAGTTGTAATCTTTGCTATGGCTATAGCTGGTAATGAGTTGTGATTTAATCAGTTCGCCGTTATAGCGCAGCCCGGCATCCCAACTTTGGCTATAGAGTTTGCGAGTATCGAGCAGCGGCGAGCCGGGAGAATAATACGCGTCATAATTGGTACGGTTATCATAGCCATAGCCGCGCACAAAGCCGCTCCAGGCATCAGTAAAGTTATGCTCCAGCGCGCCATAAAGCGTTTTACTTAAGAAACCATCGTTATCTGGCTGCGCTTGCGTTCCGGTATTGCCATAAGCGACAACATCATAACCATGAGTATGGGCATAATCGCCCAACAACGTTACTCGTGTCTTATCCCCCAGTTGTTGCTGCGTAGAAACATCATAGTTCTGATAACTATGGCTTCCCCACCCTGCTGAAATTTCCGTTCCGGGTTCATCGCGCGTCGTGATGATATTCACCACCCCGCCTATTGCATCGGAACCATATACGGCGGAACGCGGCCCACGGATATATTCAACACGCTGGACAAGCGCAATAGGGAACTGACTAAGGTCAGCAGAACCACTCACCCCCGCCAGATTCAGGCGCACACCATCAATTAACACCAACACATGACTGGCATTTGTACCGCGAATAAAAATAGATGAGAGCTGACCTGAACCGCCGTTTTGGGTGATATCCACACCAGGGAGACGGCGCAGCACATCATTGACCGAGGTCGACTGCCAGCGGTCGATATCCTGACGCGTCACAACGGTGGTTGGTGCAAGCACAGTGCTGCGCGGCTGTTCAAAACGGTTAGCAGTAACGACGAGAGTATCCGGGCTGGTATCCTGTGCCCAAGCGGAAAAGGCTGTGACGGAACACGCCGTCAGCAGCGAAGCTTTTTTAATCATTGTAAAGCATCCACAATAGAAGAAGGATGCCGCAGGTTTCACCAATATTACGCGATGATGAGAACCAGATGCGACGTTAGCCGGCAGGTCTTCGGGCTTGGAGGGGTATCTGAGGATACAAAGAGATGATGACTTCCCACCGGATGGCAGTGTCCGCATTACGCAATCATCGCACCTTTCCTTACCGCTGCGCGTCAGCTCCAGATTCGCACTGGATTCCCTATTAACTCACAGGACCGGCGAGTGGATGCTACAGGTTGTAACAAGTTGCTGTCCAGACGTAGCTCACAAATAGGAATCTATCAAGATCTGGACATCTGATGAGCAATCCCTACAATCGCCGCGTACATTTCATTTTCAGGATACATCATGACCCCCGAACACCTTCCAACAGAACAGTATGAAGCGCAGTTAGCCGAAAAAGTGGTACGTTTGCAAAGTATGATGGCGCCGTTTTCTGACCTGGTTCCGGAAGTGTTTCGCTCGCCGGTCAGTCATTACCGGATGCGTGCAGAGTTCCGCATCTGGCACGATGGCGATGACCTGTATCACATCATTTTCGATCAACAAACCAAAAGCCGCATCCGCGTGGATAGCTTCCCCGCCGCCAGTGAACTTATCAACCAGTTGATGGGCGCGATGATTGCGGGTGTGCGCAATAATCCCGTTCTGCGCCACAAGTTGTTCCAGATTGATTACCTCACCACGCTGAGCAATCAGGCGGTGGTTTCCCTGCTGTACCATAAAAAGCTGGATGACGAGTGGCGCCAGCAGGCAGAAGCCCTGCGCGATGCACTGCGAGCGCAGAATCTGAATGTGCATCTGATTGGTCGGGCAACGAAAACCAAAATCGAGTTGGATCAAGATTACATCGACGAACGTCTGCCGGTTGCAGGGAAAGAGATGATCTACCGTCAGGTGGAGAACAGCTTCACTCAGCCGAACGCGGCGATGAATATTCAGATGCTGGAATGGGCGCTGGATGTAACCAAAGGTTCAAAAGGTGATTTACTGGAGCTGTACTGCGGCAACGGTAATTTTTCATTAGCTCTGGCGCGCAATTTTGATCGAGTATTAGCTACCGAAATCGCTAAGCCATCGGTCGCTGCCGCGCAATACAATATTGCTGCTAACCATATTGATAACGTACAAATTATTCGTATGGCGGCGGAAGAGTTTACCCAAGCGATGAATGGTGTGCGCGAGTTTAACCGCCTGCAAGGGATCGATTTAAAGAGTTATCAGTGCGAAACCATTTTTGTCGATCCGCCGCGCAGCGGTCTGGACAGTGAAACCGAGAAAATGGTGCAGGCGTATCCGCGTATTTTGTACATCTCCTGCAACCCGGAAACGTTATGCAAGAATCTGGAAACATTAAACCAGACGCACAAAGTTGAACGTCTGGCTCTGTTTGATCAGTTCCCCTACACGCACCATATGGAGTGCGGCGTGTTACTGACGGCGAAGTAAAACCCATGCCGGATGCGCCAGCATCCGGCATGTTACTGATTACTCAGCAACTTCCTGCTTACGGTTACGCATCTTCGCGCCAATCCAGAACACCATAATGACGGACAGCACTGCCGGGAAGAAGTTAGAACCGATATCCGGATATTCCGCACGAACCACCGTGCTGTACAGCAGAACGCCGAGAATAAAACAGGCGGCAGCCAGCCCCGGCAAGCCTACCGGCATGGTGCGATTAAGATAACGTTGATGCAGGCAGTAAACCGTCAGCACCAGAGAAATAATCGGGAATACAGAAAATGGCACAATGGAGCTAAACAGCGCCGCAAACGTACCATTGATCGATAAGCCAGCAACCAACGCCAGCAGCAGCGTACCTCTATCTTGATTTGCTTGTTTCATTACTCGTCCTTCACATTTCCCGGAATAGTTGCGGTTTTCTCTTGTTCACGGCGATACCAGTAATAAGCCCCTTTCGAAATCATTCGCAGTTGCAGTACCAGTCGCTCTTCTAATTGCCGACGTTGTTCGACGCCGACGTCCAACGCCTCGGCACCAGCACTGAAGACAATCGTCACCATTGCTTCGGCTTGCGCTTCAGTAAACGCACGAGGCATGTGGTTTTCGAGTTCCAGATAGTCCGCAAGTTCCGCAATGAAGTGCTGAATTTCACGCGCAACGGCGGCACGAAACGCAGCGGAAGTGCCGGAGCGTTCCCGCAATAATAACCGGAAGGCGTTCGGATTATTACCGATGAACTCCATAAATGTGGAGACCGAGGTACGGATCACACTCCCGCCTTTGGCAATACGCTGACGCGCCTGGCGCATGAGTTGGCGCAGCATCAAACCGCTCTCATCAACCATGGTCAGACCAAGTTCGTCTACGTCGCGGAAATGCCGGTAAAAAGAGGTGGGAGCAATGCCCGCTTCTCGCGCCACTTCACGCAAACTCAGGCTGGCGAAGCTGCGTTCAGCACTTAATTGGCTAAATGCGGCTTCCACCAGCGAACGGCGGGTTTTTTCTTTTTGTTGCGCTCTTACGCCCATCACAATGTCTGAATCCTTGCCAAAAGTACTGCTGGCACTATACCAGAGAATGAACATACTGGATTGCTCCAGTGTTGTGAATGAACGGTAACGCAATAAAACACATTTACTGCAGCTCTTTGGCTGGTTCTTTCACAAACAACAACGCCAGCATCGACAGCAACGTGCCGCCGCCCAGATACCACGCCGGAGCCGTCAGACTCTCCAGTAACACGATAGATTGCGTGGCGAAATATTGTGCAAAACCACCAAAAATTGCCACACCAATGCTATAAACCAGCGCGAAGCCCAATGCCCGGATCCGTTTCGGCAATAGTTCGGAAATCAACAACATTACCGGCACACCGCCAAGCGTAGTAAAGCTGACCATCACGAAAACCACCGCCAGCAACATGCCAGGGCTTGGGTAATTCACCAACAGCCAGAACGAAGGCCAGCTACAGAGAAGCACCATCACACGGGAGATTAAAATCAGCTTTTTACGCCCGACCGAATCACACAGCATCCCCACCAGCAGCGCCCCCACAAAAGTAATAACGCCAGCCAGTAACATCGCTGCATGAGAATAATGTTGAGGCATCGCCAGATACTTCGCCGCCCAGGTGCCGTAGTAAAAGAGGGAGATATAGGTTGCTACCGTACTGCCAATCGCGAGTAAAACACCGTTAGCGAGAGTCGCTTTATGTTGCAAAAGCAGGGAAAACGTACTTTCGCTGGCAGCAGCACTCTTCTTATTCGCCACTTCAGGCGCATCATTTTCCAGACTCAGGCGCAGCCAGCAACCGATGGGTGCTAACAGCACACCAATAAAAAACGGCACTCGCCAGCCCCATTCCGCCATTACGGTCTCTGAACCTGTGGCAAACGGCAGCCATGCACTCAACCCTAAAGCGACGATGCCACCAAAGGTCGTTGCCAGCCCCTGGGTCGCCAGCGACCAACTGCTGTAAAAGCCGCGACGATTTGCCGGCGCAGACTCAACCAGCAAAGACATTGAGGCGCCGACTTCACCACCTGCCGCAACGCCCTGGATCAGACGCGCCAGCACCAGCGTTGCCGTTCCCCAATAGCCCGCCGTCGCATAGGTCGGCGCGATGCCGATCATCAGTGTACCAAGGCTCATCAGGGCAATGGTGAACACCATCGCGGGTTTGCGTCCGAAACGATCGGCCCAGGCGCCAACGATAATCCCACCGAGCGGGCGCATAAAAAAACTCACGCCAAACGTTGCAAATGCCAGTAACAGCGCGACGTTATGATCGGCACTGGGAGGAAAGAAAAGTGTACTGATATAGACCACAAAAAAGTTGTAAACGCCAAAATCAAAAAATTCGAGCGCATTGCCAAACGCCGAGGCAAAAATCACCCGCTTACCGCTGGGCTTTTTCTTTACGCCCACCGATTCATTTACGATCGCCGTCATTCCATATTCCTTGCCAGAAAGTGTTGTTGTGTGTTGTTTTATTTATTGCAACCAGGCTTCTACCAGCGCGCCCCAGTAGCTACTTGCCGGCACCAGACTTGCATCGTTGAAGTCGTACCCGGGGTTATGCACCATGCAGGAACCTTCCCCGACGTCACCATTACCGAACAACAGGAAAGCGCCTTTTGGCTGGGCTTCCAGCATGAAAGAGAAGTCTTCACTGCCCATCAGAGGCTTGATGCCAAACTCCGCCCTGTCTTCACCAAACGTTTCGCAGGCCACCTGGCAGGCAAATCTCGCCATCGCCTCATCATTCACTAACACCGGAGTGCCGTTAACATGCATCACATCAGCCGTAGCGCCAAAGCTAACGGCCTGGGCTTGTGCCAGAGCAGGAATACGGGTCAGAAGAAGTTGCTGGGTTTCACGGCTAAGCGAGCGGACGCTGATTTTCATCTCAGCACTATCTGGAATGACGTTAGCAGCCTCACCCGCAACAATGCTGCCAACGGTAATGACTGCTGCTTCCAGCGGATCGACATTGCGCGACACAATACTTTGTAATGCGGTGGTGATATGTGCCGCGACCAGCACCGGGTCGATGGCTTTGTGGGGAATCGCACCATGTCCACCACAGCCACGAACCGTAATGTGGAACTGATCCATTGACGCCATCAGCGCCCCTGGCTGAAAGTAAAACTTGCCAACCGGCAGACCCGGCATATTGTGCATACCGAAAATCACATCGCAGGGGAAACGGTCAAAAAGACCTTCTTTAACCATAATCTCACCGCCGTTGATCATCTCTTCAGCTGGCTGGAAGATGAGACGCAACTTGCCGTTAAAGCGGCGGGTTTCGGCAAGATAGCGCGCGGCACCCAGCAATATTGTGGTATGCCCGTCATGCCCACAGGCGTGCATCAAACCAGGTTGTTTGCTGGACCAGGGTTTGCCGCTATTTTCATAAATCGGTAACGCATCCATATCCGCCCGCAAACCAATACTTTTCTCTCCGTCGCCCACTTTTAAGGTGGCAACCACGCCGGTCGTCGCCAGCCCTTGCTCTACCTCATAGCCCCACTGGCGCAGCTTTTCTGCTACCAACGCACTGGTTTGAAACTCCTGTAACCCCAGCTCCGGGTTTTCATGGAGCTGATGGCGAATCTCGCGCAGTTCTTCCTCAAACCCACGAATATAGTGTTCGATCATCTGCTATTCCCTTATTTATAGATAAACAGGCTAATTGACGGATTTTATTGATGGTATAAATACAAATATCCCATCAATATAAAATATTTATATATTTGTTTTATAAGAAAATTTCACAAAGACAATAACAAAAAAGCACACTTCATCAAGATAAAACTGCCAGTCACAAGAAAAAGCGATTAATAGTGAATAAATAAAATAAGAAGGAGGAAGACAAAGCAAAGGCCGCTCACGATATAGCCAGATAAATGACGGGGATCAATTGGCTTACCCGCGATAAAATGTTACCATTCTGTTGCTTTTATGTATAAGAACAGGTAAGCCCTACCATGCCACATTCCTACGATTACGATGCCATAGTAATAGGTTCCGGCCCCGGCGGCGAAGGCGCTGCAATGGGTCTGGTTAAGCAAGGTGCGCGCGTCGCAGTTATCGAGCGTTATCAAAATGTTGGCGGCGGTTGCACCCACTGGGGCACCATCCCGTCGAAAGCTCTCCGTCACGCCGTCAGCCGCATTATAGAATTCAATCAAAACCCACTTTACAGCGACCATTCGCGACTGCTCCGCTCTTCTTTTGCCGATATCCTTAACCATGCCGATAATGTGATTAATCAACAAACACGTATGCGTCAGGGATTTTACGAACGTAATCACTGCGAAATATTGCAGGGGAACGCTCGCTTTGTTGACGAGCACACGCTGGCGCTTGATTGCCCGGACGGCACGGTCGAAACGCTGACCGCAGAAAAATTTGTTATTGCCTGCGGCTCTCGTCCATATCATCCGGCGGACGTTGATTTTACCCATCCGCGCATTTACGACAGCGACTCAATTCTTAGCATGCATCACGAACCACGCCACGTGCTTATCTACGGTGCCGGAGTGATCGGCTGCGAATACGCATCGATCTTCCGTGGAATGGATGTGAAAGTGGATCTGATCAACACCCGCGATCGTTTGTTGGCGTTTCTTGATCAAGAGATGTCAGATTCTCTCTCGTACCACTTCTGGAACAGCGGTGTGGTAATTCGTCACAACGAAGAATACGAGAAGATTGAAGGTTGTGACGACGGCGTAATCATGCACCTGAAATCAGGCAAGAAACTAAAAGCCGACTGCCTGCTCTATGCCAACGGCCGCACCGGTAATACCGATTCGCTGGCGCTGCATAATATTGGTCTGGAAACTGACAGTCGTGGCCAGCTTAAGGTCAATAGCATGTATCAAACCGCACAGCCGCATGTTTATGCCGTGGGCGACGTGATTGGTTATCCGAGCCTGGCGTCGGCGGCCTATGACCAGGGGCGCATCGCCGCACAGGCGCTGGTGAAAGGTGAAGCCACCGCGCATCTGATTGAAGATATCCCTACCGGCATCTACACCATCCCGGAAATCAGCTCAGTCGGTAAAACCGAACAGCAACTGACCGCGATGAAAGTGCCGTATGAAGTGGGTCGCGCCCAGTTCAAACATCTGGCGCGAGCGCAAATCGTTGGCATGAACGTGGGTACGCTGAAAATCTTATTCCATCGGGAAACAAAAGAGATTCTTGGGATTCATTGCTTTGGCGAGCGCGCTGCCGAAATTATTCATATCGGTCAGGCGATTATGGAACAGAAAGGTGGCGGCAACACCATTGAGTACTTCGTTAACACCACCTTTAACTACCCGACCATGGCGGAAGCCTATCGGGTAGCGGCACTAAACGGCTTAAACCGCCTGTTTTAACGCTTTATCGAAATGGCCATCCATTCGTGCGCGGATGGCCTCTGCCAGTTGTTCATAACGACTACGCAGCGGTGAGCCAGGACGATATACCAGGCCAATAGTGCGGCGTGGTTCCGGCTTAATGCACGGCAGATAAACAACGCCATCGCGTTTGCGCTCTGGCGGTACAGCCAGCGCAGGCAGTAAAGTGATCCCGCTACCTGCCGCCACCATGTTGCGCAGCGTCTCCAGACTGGTGGCGCGGAAATGTGTATCTTCATCCGCCCCGGCTTCAAAGCAGAAGCCCATCGCCTGATCGCGCAGACAGTGACCATCTTCCAGCATCAGCAGTTTTTCCCCTGCCAGATCGGCCATCGGTACGCATTCGCGGTTCGCCCACGGGTGATCTTCATAGATAGCCAACAACATTGGCTCATCAAACAACGGCACTTCAATGAATGCTTCGCTTTCTTTCACCAGCGCGAGGATCACGCAATCGAGTTTGCCACTGTCCAGTTGCGCCAGTAACTGGTGGGTCTGCGCTTCATGCAGATACATTTCCAGCTTTGGAAAGGTCTGGTGCAGCATCGGGATAATATGCGGTAGCAGGTAAGGCCCGACCGTGGGAATCAAACCAATGTGCAGCGGCCCGGACATGGTCTCGCCCTGCTGGCTTGCCATCTCTTTAAGGACTTTCACCTCACGCAGCACGGTACGCGCCTGATCCACCAGCAGCATTCCCGCCTGGGTGAATAACACTTTACGGCTGGTTCGCTCCAGCAGCATCACGCCCAGCTCATCTTCCAGCTTACGAATTTGCCCGCTAAGCGTCGGCTGGCTAACGTGGCAGGAATCTGCCGCACGCCGAAAATGGCGGTGTTCGGCCAGTGCCACCAGGTACTCAAGATCACGAATATTCATTATCCATCCTCCATCGCCACGATAGTTCATGGCGATAGGTAGCATAGCAACGAACGATTATCCCTATCAAGCATTCTGACTGATAATTGCTCACAGAAACGGAGCGGCACCTCTTTAACCCTTGAAGTCACTGCCCGTTTCGAGAGTTTCTCAACTCGAATAACTAAAGCCAACGTGAACTTTTGCGGATCTCCAGGATCCGCTTTTTTTTTATTTCTTCCGACCCTCCAGCGGAGGGCCAGGCTGCAATACTTACTCAATGCGATCTTTGACGATAAAGAAGTAACACAGCGCACCAGTGAAGGTCACACAGGCCGCGATAACCAGCGCCAGATTAAACGAGTGCGTGGTATCCACCACCCAGCCGGTTACGATCGGGGCAAAGGAAGCAAAGACAAAACTACCAAAGTTTTGAATCCCGGCGATGGAAGCCACTTTTGTTTCTGACACCATCACCTGAACCAGTCCCCATGCAGATGTTCCCGCAAAATGCACGCAGAACAGCGCCATTGAGATAAACGCCACCGCTTGCGCAGGCGAGGAAGATTGCACGACCAGCAACGTTCCTAATGCCGACATCATCAAACCGCAGACAATAGCCGTTTTACGCGTTTTCGCCAGGTCGTAGCCTTTTTTCGCCAGTCGATCGACAACAATACCGTTAACCCACATCCCGACCGCCGCCGCGAGGAAAGGAATCGCCGCCACCCAGCCCGTTTTCGCCAGACTGAAACCTTGCTCGGCCTGCAAATAACCGGGTAACCACGCGATGTAGAGCCAACCGGTATAGTTAACCCCAGAGAAACCTAAAATCATCCCCCAGGTTGTCCGGTGCTTAAACAGCGCCAGCCACTCGCTAAATTGCAGCTGTGGACGCGGTTTAACCGGCGCGGAGAGATACGTCCGTTCTTCGTCGGTCAGGACAAACTGCGCCCGGTTGCGATACCACACGTACCAGCAAATCCCAACCAGAATCCCCGCTACGCCGATGATAACGAACATCGCCCGCCAGCCCCATGCCAACTGCATCAATACAAGAGCAGGAGGCGCGATGGCCTGACCGATAACGGTAGATGAGTTAAAAATCCCCAGCGCCGTGCCGCGTTCTTTTTGTGCATACCAGTCGGTGATCGACTTTACTCCCGCAGGCATAAATGGCGCTTCGCCAATACCCAGACCAATACGCATTAAAATAAAGTGGCTAAAAGAATTAACCATTCCTGTTAATGCCTGCATTAATGACCAGAATATCAAGCCTGCGCCTAAAACTATTCGTGGGCCAAAGCGGTCTAGCAAAATACCGGAAGGAAGTTGTGAAAAACCATAAGACAGAGAAAATGCAGAAAGTAAAACGCCAAATTCTGTTGCCGATAATCCTAACTCGCCACGAATTGCTTCTCCTGCCACACTCAATGACGAACGGTCGAGGAAATTAACGATCCCCGCCATAAATAATAAAACCAGCGTCACTGCCTGAATACGACGAATCCGTTGCGGTTTATTACCCGCAACACTACCTGACACATCAACGTCCATTTTTAGCTCCTTGAGCGGAATTAATCGATTTGATGACTATTCAGAAAATAATTAAACGAACCGTTATTACCAGTTCCACAATGTGCCATCTTCCAGTCGTGCGACGGGGAGATACGCCGGGTCATACGGATATTTCGCCGCCAGTTTCTCATCGAAAGAAATACCCAGCCCCGGTTCATCGCCCGGATGCATATACCCCTCCTCGAAGCGCCAGCTATGCGGGAAGACTTCAAGCATTTGTTCGGAATAGCCCATGTACTCCTGCACGCCGAAGTTTGGCACCCAGAGGTCAAAATGCAGCGCCGCCGCATGGCAAATGGGCGATAAATCAGAAGGACCGTGCGAACCGGTACGTACCTGATAAAGTGATGCAAAATCGGCAATCCGCCGCATCCCGGTAATGCCGCCTGCATGGGTTATCGTCGTGCGAATATAGTCAATTAACTGCTCTTCGATTAACTGCTTGCAATCCCAGATACTGTTAAACACTTCTCCGACCGCAATTGGCGTCACGGTATGCTGGCGAATCAAACGGAAACATTCCTGATTCTCGGCAGGCGTTGGATCTTCCATCCAGAACAGGCGGTAATCTTCAATGCTCTTTCCAAAGCGCGCCGCTTCGATGGGGGTCAGGCGATGGTGCATGTCATGCAACAGATGTTCGTTAAAACCGAACTTATTGCGCACCGCCTCAAATAACTTCGGCGTAAAGTCGAGATACTTTTCTGAAGACCACAACTGCTCTTCCGGCCACTGGCCTTTGGTTGCCGGTTCATACGCAAGCCCTTTGCCCTTCGCCAGGCCATAGGTGGTTTGCATCCCAGGCACACCGCACTGCACACGAATCGCCTTAAAGCCCATCTGCTGGTGCTTTGCATAATCCTCAAGAACTTCATCAATCGTGCGCCCGGTGGTATGGCAATAAACCATCACGCCCTCACGAGAAGCACCGCCAAGCAGTTGATACAGCGGCATATTGGCTGCTTTAGCTTTGATATCCCACAACGCCATATCAATGGCAGAAATGGCCGACATCGTGACGGGACCACGTCGCCAGTAAGCGCCTTTATAAAAGAATTGCCAGATATCTTCGATACGGCTGGCATCGCGGCCAATTAATTGTGGGCAAAGATGATCTTTCAGATAAGAAGCGACCGACAATTCGCGACCATTTAACGTGGCATCTCCCAGCCCACAAAGTCCGCTTTCAGTGGTTATTTTAAGCGTAACGAAATTACGCCCGGGGCAAGTAACAAAAACGTCCGCAGCAATAATTTTCATTATTGCAATCTCCTGTGTTGTAAATAGACGCTTCAAACTTAATTTCGCGCCTACTACCATACAAGAGAGAAAAGGTGATTATTCAACCGTGATCACATTAAAAACAAAAATTTCCGGCGGAGAACAAAAATATCCTCAAATTTGACCTACACTATTAATCATCATCGTTAAAACAACGCGTTAAACAATCACATAATAAACACCATCAATCTTAAAAATAAACACAACAATAGAAATTAATTATATTCAATTAATTAAACTGTGTATCGCCTGGTGTATTTAAAAATGATTTTTATAGGGAGAGTAAAGCAAGAATAAAAAGGCATGTGACAAATAATGGTTCTGGTTGGGCGTTAAATTTAAGGTCAACAGAATACTGCCTGATGCGACGCTGTCGCGTCTTATCATGCCTACAAGTACAACACTACGTAGACATGATAAACAAAGCACATCAGGCAAACTCCCCATTCTCAGGGGAGCAAAATAACAAGGTTACCCCAAACGCGCCCTTGCAAAAGCAATCGCCTGCGCCACCTGTTGCGGTGAGACACCACCCTTTGCCGCACGCTTGTCGAGGCACGATTGCAGCGACAGAATCGGATAGACATCTTCGCCAATCACCTGGCTGAAATTCTGCAACTCGGTCAGCGGCAGATCTTCCAGCGGTTTACCCTGACGAATGGCTTCCACCACCGCTTCACCCACGATATGGTGCGCCTCGCGGAACGGTACGCCCTTCGCCACCAGATAATCCGCCAGTTCAGTAGCATTCGCATAACCCTGCTGCGCTGCTTCCTGGCAACGTGGGCGTTTCACCTGAATGCCGTCCAGCACCAGCGCCGCCATATGCAGGCAGTCCAGCCAGGTATCGAGCGCGTCGAACAAACCTTCTTTGTCTTCCTGCATATCTTTGTTGTAAGCCAGCGGCAAACCTTTCAGCGTCATCATCATGCCGGTTAACGCGCCCTGCACTCGACCGCATTTACCGCGAATCAGCTCCAGCGCATCCGGGTTTTTCTTCTGCGGCATTAATGATGAACCGGAAGTCACGCGGTCAGAAAGCTCCACAAACCCCGCTTCGCCGGTGTTAAAGAAAATCAGATCTTCGGCAAAACGCGACAGATGCACCATGCCGATAGCGGCAGCAGAAAGCAGTTCCAGCACATGATCACGGTCAGAAACGCTGTCGAGACTGTTACGGGTCGCCGAGGCAAAGCCCAGCCAGCCTGCTAACTGTTCACGGTCAATTTCATAGGCCGTTCCCGCCAGCGCGCCACAGCCTAGCGGGCTGACATCCAGACGCTTAAGCGCATCCTGCAAACGGCTTTCATCACGCGCCAGCATCTCAACATACGCCAGGCACCAGTGCGCGAACGTCACCGGCTGGGCGCGTTGCAGGTGCGTGTAACCCGGCATTACCGCGTCCTGATTGTTTTGTGCGGTTTCCACCAGCGCCGATTGCAGCTGCCGGTTAGCCGTCAGTAACTCGGCAACGGTATCTTTGCACCACAGTTTCAGGTCAGTCGCTACCTGATCATTACGGCTACGCCCGGTATGCAGCTTTTTGCCTAACTGGCCCACTTTGTCGATCAGTTTCCCTTCCACCCAGCTATGGATATCTTCGGCGTCGCTTTCAAGGATTTGTTGTGGCCTGGCGCGAACATCTTCCAGCAGCACGTTCAGCGCCTCTTCCAGTTGCGCCTGCTCTTCTGCGGTTAACACGCCGACCGTTACCAGGGCTTTGGACCAGGCCACAGAGCCAACAATATCCTGCTCCGCCAGACGGTAATCAAAGCGCAGTGAGTCGTTGAATTGTTTGAACCGTTGATCTGCTGCCTGGGTAAAACGCCCGCCCCAAAGTGCCATAACTCTGTTTCCTTATTTTGAAATTCAATGCCGGAAAGCTGCGCCTCCGGCCAACAAAACTTAAGCTAAAATCCGCGTACCCATCGGCATACCGTTAAACAGTGCCGGAAGCTGTTCCGCATGACGCCAGGAGGCGATATCCACCGGGCGCCCCAGCGTGCGCGCAGCATCCAGCGCCGCGTTCACTTTCACTATCATGCCGTCAGTAATAATGCCCTGCTCAATCAGTTGTTCTGCTTTCGCGGCGGTCATTTCGGCAATGCGTTGCCCTTTGCCGTCGAGAATGCCACTGACGTCGGAGAGCAAAATCAGATCCGCGCCCAGCGTTGCCGCCAGCGCCGTTGCCGCCTGGTCGGCATTGACGTTCATCAGTAGCCCTTCGTCTGTTACGCCAATGGAGCTGACCACCGGCAGATAGCCGTTCTCCAGCAATGTGTTGATAAGCTTAGGCGAACCTGGCTGCGCCAGTCCAACATGACCTAACTCTTCATCAAGCTGGGTCACTTTGACGCTGTCGCCGTCACCGAGAAACAAACCTACGGCCGCAATCTGATGTTTCTTCGCCCATGCCAGCAGGGTTTTATTTGCCGTTCCCGCCAGTGCTCCGGTGATAATGTCTATCTGATCCGCAGGCGTTACCCGCAGGCCATTTTTCTTTTTCACCGGCAGATTCAGCCCTTTCATCAGCTCATCCACCACGCAGCCGCCGCCGTGCACAATCACCAGCGGACGCTGATGTGACTCACGATAATTCACCAGTGCGCTAAACAGACGCTCCAGCGCCTCTTCACTATCCAGCAGTACGCCGCCCAGTTTGATAATTAATGGATTCATCATTGCACCCTTAAATAAGAGACTGCGTTTCCGCATAACCGAAACGAATATTGGCGCACTGTACCGCTTGTGCCGCCGCACCTTTCAATAAATTGTCTTCGGTCGCCACAATAATCAGATGCTCGCCCTGAACGGCAAACCCGATATCACAGAACGGCAGCCCGACGACATTTTTCAGTGCCGGAACGCCTTTGTCATATAGCCGTACCAGCGGTTTATGCGCATACGCCCGCTGTAACGCTTGCGCGACTTGCGCCTGGGTCACACCCGGTTTCAGGCGGCAGGTAATGGTTTCGAGAATGCCGCGCGGGAAATTGCCCAGATGCGGGGTGAAGATAACGTCAGCACCGAGATGCGTGGCGATCTCCGGCTGGTGGCGATGGGTAAAGACACCATACGGTTGCAGGCTAACTTCACAAAAGCTGTTTGAAATCGCTGCCTTACGTCCCGCTCCGCTCACACCGCTGGTGGCGTTAATCACCGGCCACTGACTGAGGTCGAGAAGATCGGCATCAATCAACGGTTTCAGCGCCAGTTGTGCCGCCGTCGGATAACATCCCGGCACCGCAATTAAGTTCGCTTCTTTTAATTTATTGCCGCACCACTCCGCCAGACCATAAGCGGCCTGTTCCAGCAGTTCCGGGTATTGATGGGTAAAGCCGTAATATTTTTCATAGAAGGCAGCGTCGTTAACACGAAACGCGCCGGAAAGGTCAAACACCACGCAGCCCGCTTCAAGAAATTGCGGTGCTAAATCGTGGCTAACTTCATGGGCGGTGGCGAGAAACACCACGTCCACCCCTGGGCTAAACTCGCTGATATCCGACATCGGCTGCAACGGCAGATCAACGATGCCTTTTAGCTGCGGATGCAAATCGGAGATTAACTTTCCCGCATCATTGCTTTGCGCTGAAACAGTCAAAGCGGTTATGTTCATATGCGGATGGCGATTTACATAGGTCACTAGCTCTGCGCCAGCGTAGCCGCTGGCACCCACAATCAGCGTATTCAACATCGGGGCTATTCACCTTCTTATGTCTGGTTGCCAGGTTAAACGTAAAACATTCACCTTACGGCTGGTGGGTTTTATTACGCTCAACGTTAGTGTATTTTTATTCACAATTACTGCATGAATATTGATACTATCATGACCAGAGGTGTGTCAACAATGAAAAACAAATTACCGCCATTTATCGAGATTTACCGTGCTCTGATTGCCACACCTTCAATAAGCGCCACGGAAGAGGCACTCGATCAAAGCAATGCAGATTTAATCACTCTGCTGGCGGGCTGGTTTAAAGATTTGGGCTTCAATGTGGAAGTGCAGCCTGTGCCAGGAACTCGCAACAAATTTAATATGCTGGCCAGTTGCGGACAGGGTGCTGGCGGCTTGCTGCTGGCGGGTCATACCGATACGGTGCCGTTTGATGATGGTCGCTGGACGCGCGATCCGTTTACGCTGACGGAGCATGACGGCAAGCTTTACGGCTTAGGCACCGCCGACATGAAAGGCTTCTTTGCGTTTATCCTCGATGCGCTACGCGACGTCGACGTCACGAAGCTGGCAAAACCGCTCTACATTCTGGCGACTGCCGATGAAGAAACCAGTATGGCCGGAGCGCGTTATTTTGCCGAAACCACCGCCCTGCGCCCGGATTGCGCCATCATTGGCGAACCGACGTCGCTACAACCGGTACGCGCGCATAAAGGCCACATCTCCAATGCCATTCGCATTCTGGGTCAGTCGGGGCATTCCAGCGATCCGTCGCGCGGAGTTAACGCTATCGAACTGATGCACGACGCCATCGGTCATATTTTACAATTGCGCGATAACCTGAAAGAGCGTTATCACTACGAAGCGTTTACCGTGCCATATCCCACGCTCAACCTTGGGCATATTCACGGTGGTGACGCCTCTAACCGTATTTGCGCTTGCTGCGAGTTGCATATGGATATTCGTCCGTTGCCTGGCATGACACTCAATGAACTTAATGGTTTGCTCAACGATGCATTGGCTCCGGTGAGCGAACGCTGGCCGGGTCGTCTGACGGTCGACGAGCTGCATCCGCCGATCCCTGGCTATGAATGCCCGCCAAATCATCAACTGGTTGAAGTGGTTGAGAAATTGCTCGGAGCAAAGACCGAAGTGGTGAACTACTGTACCGAAGCGCCGTTTATTCAAACGTTATGCCCGACGCTGGTGTTGGGGCCTGGCTCAATTAATCAGGCTCATCAGCCTGATGAATATCTGGAAACACGGTTTATCAAGCCCACCCGCGAACTGATAACCCAGGTAATTCATCATTTTTGCTGGCATTAAAAAAGCAAATCAGGCTGATGACAAAGCCATGCAAGCGCACGGACAGTCCCCTCGCCCCTTCGGGGAGAGGGTTAGGGTGAGGGGAAAACCGTGCCCATACTGACCCGTAAACGAGTTTGTCAGCAATCTCAGATGATTGCCCAAATGGTAACTACAACTCATAACTCTTTGGTGTTACTTGAGGCGATTTTTTAACATTTCCATAAGTTACGCTTATTTAAATCATCGTGAATTTAATGGCGTAAATTCCTGCTAGTTATTCGTTTGCTGAAGCGATTTCGCAGCATTTGACGTCATCGCTTTTACGTGGCTTTATAAAAGACGACGAAAAGCAAAGCCCGAGCATATTCGCGCCAATGCGACGTGAAGGATACCGGGCTTCAAACAATAAGATGGGGTGTCTGGGGTTATATGAACGAACAATATTCCGCATTGCGTAGTAATGTCAGTATGCTCGGCAAAGTGCTGGGAGAAACCATCAAGGATGCGTTGGGAGAACACATTCTTGAACGCGTAGAAACTATCCGTAAGTTGTCCAAATCTTCACGCGCTGGCAATGATGCTAACCGCCAGGAGTTGCTCACCACCTTACAAAATTTGTCGAACGACGAGCTGCTGCCCGTTGCGCGTGCGTTTAGTCAGTTCCTGAACCTGGCAAACACCGCCGAGCAATACCACAGCATTTCGCCGAAAGGCGAGGCTGCCAGCAACCCGGAAGTGATCGCCCGCACCCTGCGTAAACTGAAAAACCAGCCGGAACTGAGCGAAGACACCATCAAAAAAGCGGTGGAATCACTGTCGCTGGAACTGGTACTCACTGCGCACCCAACCGAAATTACTCGTCGTACACTGATCCACAAAATGGTGGAAGTGAACGCGTGCTTAAAACAGCTCGACAACAAAGATATCGCCGACTACGAACACAACCAACTGATGCGCCGCCTGCGCCAGTTGATCGCCCAGTCATGGCATACCGATGAAATCCGTAAGCTGCGCCCAAGCCCGATTGATGAAGCCAAATGGGGCTTTGCCGTAGTAGAAAACAGCCTGTGGCAAGGCGTACCGAATTACCTGCGCGAACTGAACGAACAACTGGAAGAGAATCTCGGCTACAAACTGCCCGTCGAATTTGTTCCGGTGCGTTTTACCTCGTGGATGGGCGGCGACCGCGACGGCAACCCGAACGTCACTGCCGATATCACCCGCCACGTCCTGCTGCTCAGCCGTTGGAAAGCAACCGACCTGTTCCTGAAAGATATTCAGGTTCTGGTTTCTGAACTGTCGATGGTTGAAGCAACCCCTGAACTGCTGGCGCTGGTCGGCGAAGAAGGTGCCGCAGAACCGTATCGCTATCTGATGAAAAACCTGCGTTCCCGCCTGATGGCAACACAGGCCTGGCTGGAAGCGCGTCTGAAAGGCGAAGAACTGCCGAAGCCGGAAGGTCTGCTGACGCAGAACGAAGAACTGTGGGAGCCGCTCTACGCTTGCTACCAGTCCCTGCAAGCGTGTGGTATGGGCATTATCGCCAACGGCGATCTGCTCGATACTCTGCGCCGCGTGAAATGTTTCGGTGTACCGCTGGTGCGTATTGATATCCGTCAGGAGAGCACCCGTCATACTGAAGCACTGGGTGAACTGACCCGCTACCTCGGCATCGGCGACTACGAAAGCTGGTCAGAGGCCGACAAACAGGCGTTCCTGATCCGCGAACTGAACTCCAAACGTCCGCTTCTGCCACGCAACTGGCAACCAAGCGCCGAAACGCGCGAAGTGCTTGATACCTGTCAGGTGATTGCCGAAGCACCGCAAGGTTCGATTGCCGCCTACGTGATCTCGATGGCGAAAACGCCGTCCGACGTACTGGCCGTTCACCTGCTGTTGAAAGAAGCAGGTATTGGATTTGCGATGCCAGTCGCACCGCTGTTTGAAACTCTCGATGACCTGAACAACGCCAACGATGTCATGACCCAGTTGCTGAATATCGACTGGTATCGCGGCCTGATTCAGGGCAAACAGATGGTGATGATTGGCTATTCCGACTCGGCAAAAGATGCGGGCGTGATGGCAGCTTCCTGGGCGCAATATCAGGCACAGGATGCGTTAATCAAAACCTGCGAAAAAGCGGGTATTGAACTGACGCTGTTCCACGGTCGCGGTGGTTCTATTGGTCGCGGCGGCGCACCGGCTCATGCGGCGCTGCTATCGCAACCGCCAGGAAGCCTGAAAGGCGGCCTGCGCGTGACCGAACAGGGCGAGATGATCCGCTTTAAGTACGGTCTGCCAGAAATCACGGTCAGCAGCCTGTCGCTGTACACCGGGGCGATTCTGGAAGCCAACCTGCTGCCACCGCCTGAGCCGAAAGAGAGCTGGCGTCACATTATGGATGAACTTTCGGTCATCTCCTGCGATCTCTACCGTGGTTATGTGCGTGAAAACAAAGACTTTGTTCCATACTTCCGCTCCGCCACGCCGGAACAGGAACTGGGCAAACTGCCATTAGGTTCACGTCCGGCGAAACGTCGCCCGACCGGCGGCGTCGAATCACTGCGCGCAATTCCGTGGATTTTTGCCTGGACACAAAACCGCCTGATGCTCCCAGCCTGGCTGGGCGCGGGTACTGCGCTGCAAAAAGTGGTGGAAGATGGCAAACAGAGCGAACTGGAAGCCATGTGCCGCGACTGGCCGTTCTTCTCAACGCGTCTGGGAATGCTGGAAATGGTCTTCGCCAAAGCAGACCTGTGGCTGGCGGAATACTATGACCAACGCCTGGTCGACAAAGAGCTGTGGCCGTTAGGTAAAGAGTTACGCAATCTGCAAGAAGAAGACATCAAAGTGGTGCTGGCAATTGCCAACGATTCCCATCTGATGGCCGATCTACCGTGGATTGCCGAGTCTATTCAGCTACGAAATATATACACTGACCCGCTGAACGTACTGCAGGCAGAGTTGCTGCACCGCTCCCGCCAGGCAGAAAAAGAAGGCCAGGAGCCGGATCCCCGCGTCGAACAAGCGTTGATGGTCACTATTGCCGGAATTGCAGCAGGTATGCGTAATACCGGCTAACCCCCATCCTCTATCAACCCTCGTGCAATAGCGCGAGGGTTTTCTGAAATACTTCTGTTCTAACACCTTCGTTTTCAATATATTTCTGTCTGCATTTCACCCAGATTCTGGATATCCCTTCAGATATCCTTAAGGTTTTGTCCTTACATTCGGCGCTATTATCCAAAACGGGTTCTTACTATGCATTCCACTGAAGTCCAGACTAAACCCCTTTTTAGCTGGAAAGCCCTGGGTTGGGCACTGCTCTACTTTTGGTTTTTCTCTACCCTGTTACAGGCCATTATTTACATCAGCGGCTACAGCGGCACCAACGGCATTCGCGACTCACTGCTGTTCAGTTCGCTGTGGTTGATCCCGGTATTCCTCTTTCCGAAGCGGATTAAAATTATTGCCGCAGTGATCGGCGTGGTGCTGTGGGCGGCCTCTCTGGCGGCGCTGTGCTACTACGTCATCTACGGTCAGGAGTTCTCGCAGAGCGTTCTGTTTGTGATGTTTGAAACCAACACCAACGAAGCCAGCGAGTATTTAAGCCAGTATTTCAGCCTGAAGATTGTGCTTATCGCGCTGGCCTATACGGCGGTGGCAGTTCTGCTGTGGACACGCCTGCGCCCGGTCTATATTCCGAAGCCGTGGCGTTATATCGTCTCTTTTGCCCTGCTTTACGGTTTGATTCTGCATCCGATCGCCATGAATACGTTTATCAAAAACAAGCCGTTTGAGAAAACGTTGAATAACCTGGCATCGCGCATGGAACCTGCCGCCCCGTGGCAATTCCTGACTGGTTATTATCAGTATCGCCAGCAACTTAACTCGCTGACGAAGCTGCTGAATGAAAATAATGCATTACCGCCGCTGGCTAATTTCAAAGATGAATCGGGCAACGAACCACGCACCCTGGTACTGGTGATTGGCGAGTCGACCCAGCGTGGACGTATGAGTCTGTATGGTTATCCGCGTGAAACCACGCCGGAGCTGGATGCGCTGCATAAAACCGATCCGAATCTGACCGTGTTTAATAACGTGGTGACGTCTCGTCCTTACACCATTGAAATCCTGCAACAGGCGCTGACCTTTGCCAATGAAAAGAACCCGGATCTGTATCTGACGCAGCCGTCGCTGATGAACATGATGAAACAGGCGGGGTATAAAACCTTCTGGATAACCAACCAGCAGACGATGACCGCCCGCAATACCATGCTGACGGTATTTTCGCGCCAGACCGACAAGCAGTACTACATGAACCAGCAACGTACGCAGAGTGCGCGTGAATACGACACCAACGTGCTGAAGCCGTTCCAGGAAGTGCTGAATGACCCTGCGCCGAAGAAACTGATCATCGTTCATCTGCTGGGTACACATATCAAATACAAGTACCGTTACCCGGAAGATCAGGGCAAGTTTGATGGCAATACCGATCATGTCCCACCAGGATTAAGCGCAGAAGAGCTGGAGTCGTATAACGATTACGACAACGCTAACCTGTATAACGATCATGTGGTTGCCAGCCTGATTAAAGACTTTAAAGCGACCGATCCGAACGGTTTCCTGGTTTACTTCTCTGATCACGGTGAAGAGGTTTACGACACGCCGCCGCACAAAACCCAGGGGCGTAACGAAGATAACCCGACGCGCCACATGTACACCATTCCGTTCCTGCTGTGGACGTCGGAAAAATGGCAGGAGACTCATCCGCGTGATTTCTCGCAGGATGTCGATCGTAAATACAGCCTGGCGGAACTGATCCACACCTGGTCGGATTTGGCGGGCTTATCTTACGACGGTTACGATCCAACCCGTTCGGTGGTGAACCCGCAGTTCAAAGAAACCACCCGCTGGATTGGCAACCCGTACAAGAAAAACGCGCTGATCGATTACGACACACTGCCGTATGGCGATCAGGTGGGTAATCAGTAAATGACCTTTGTATCGCGTCTGGCGCTATTTGCCGGATGCGATACTGCCGCAATGTTTACATCGAACTCTCATCAGGCCACACTTTTCAGGTGGCCTTTTTTCATAATGCCAGTTACTGTTTTCCCGTCTACATACCTAAGGGAATAACATGTATCACGACGTCAGCTATCTACTCTCCCGCCTGATCAACGGCCCGCTGTCCCTGCGCCAGATTTACTTTGCCAGTAGCAACGGCCCGGCGCCCGATCTTGCATATCAGGTCGATTTTCCACGGCTGGAAATTGTGCTGGAAGGCGAGTTTGTTGATACCGGCGCTGGCGCAACGTTAGTTCCCGGCGATGTACTGTACGTCCCTGCTGGCGGCTGGAACTTCCCGCAATGGCAAACACCCGCCACCACCTTCAGCGTGCTGTTTGGCAAACAGCAACTCGGCTTCAGCGTCGTACAATGGGATGGCAAGCAATACCAAAATCTGGCAAAGCAGCACGTCGCCCGACGCGGCCCGCGCATTGGTTCATTCTTGCTGCAAACACTCAATGAAATGCAAATGCAGCCACAGGAGCAGCAAACGGCAAGGCTTATCGTCGCCAGCCTGCTTAGCCACTGCCGCGACTTGCTCGGCAGTCAAATCCAGACCGCCTCACGCAGCCAGGCACTATTTGAAGCGATTCGCGATTATATCGATGAACGCTATGCCTCCGCGCTAACCCGTGAATCTGTCGCGCAAGCATTCTATATTTCGCCCAATTACCTCTCCCACCTGTTTCAAAAAACGGGTGCGACGGGCTTTAACGAATACCTGAATCATACACGGCTGGAACATGCAAAAACGTTGTTGAAAGGCTATGACCTGAAGGTAAAAGAAGTGGCGCACGCCTGCGGCTTTGTCGACAGCAACTACTTCTGCCGCCTGTTTCGTAAAAACACCGAACGCTCGCCGTCAGAATATCGTCGGCAATACCACAGCCAACTGACAGAAAAACCGACTACTCCAGAATAAGATGGGTTTGCTGCGGCGCAGAAAGCACTTTGCGCACCGCGCTCATTACCCGCTGCGGCTCACGCAGGAATGCGTAGATGCTGCATTGCACATAGCGGCAATGCTCAAATCGCTCGGCACCAGCAAGCTCGATATCCGTAATCAACAGCGCAACATCCGCCCGACGGATATCCTCGTCCGCTAAACGATTCTCCGTTCCCAGCGCCCCCTGGGTTTCAATGCTGACGCCCCACTTCTCTAACTGGCATAATTTTTCCAGCCGTTCTGCCGCCATATAAGTATGCGCCACGCCGCTGACGCAGGCGGTTACTGCCACCAGGTATGCCATTTTACCCCCCCACGGTAACCTCAAATCCGGCTCGTTCTGCCATTTCGCGCATCGTTGCCACATCGGCTGACGAGGGCGCAGAAACCTCTTTCATCGACCATGTTTTCCCCAGCAGGCGGTATTTCGGTTCACCGTACTGATGAAACGGCAACAGGTGGATTTGCCTGATATTCAGCGGGATCAGCACGTCCAGCGCCTGCTGCATATTCTCCCGGCTGAGTGTGAAACCAGGGATCAGCGGTAAACGCGGGATCACGTTGACACCTTCGCTTACCAGCAAACGCAGATTCTCCAGCACGCGTGGCAGGTTCATCTTCACCACATCCCTCGCCTGAGTCGCGTCCATAATTTTTAAATCGAACAACACTTCATCGCACAATTTCGCCAGTGGTAACAGCTTGCTGGCTGGCGCGTCTCCGGCTGTTTCGATGGCACATGAGACGCCCCACAGCCGAAGTCGCTGTAAAAAACGGGTCGCAAATTCCGCCTGCATTAACACTTCGCCGCCAGAAAGCGTGACGCCGCCGCCGGACGTGCGAAAGAAAATGTCATCTTTCATCACTTCCCGCTCCAGCGCGTCAAGGCTGATATCGCGACCAATCCGTTCAAACGCCCCGGAGGGGCATTCATCCGCATCACGTAAACATTTCGCGCAGTGCAGACATTTCGCCTCTCTGCGTACCGTCTGGATTTTGCCGGAGATCGACTCCGGATTAGCACACCACGGGCAAAGATGTGGGCAGCCTTTAAAAAAGACCACCGTGCGGATGCCTTCACCGTCATTCAGCGAATAACGCTGAATGTTGAAAATGCGCGCCACGTCATCGCGGCGCGTTTCCACAACGTTACAGCTGATGCGCTGTCCGGCGGATGATGTCATCCTGGATCTCCTTCGACAATTCGACAAAGAAGGCGCTATATCCGGCAACGCGCACCACCAGCCCGGCATAATCTTGTGGGCGCTTTTGCGCTTCCCGCAACGTGTCGGCATTCACCACGTTAAACTGAATATGCTGCAACTTAAGCTGGGTAAATGCCCGTAAGAAGTCGGCCAGTTTACGTAATCCCGCTTCACCTTCGAGGGTCGCCGGAGTGAATTTCACGTTCAGCAATGTACCGTTAGACAGCAGCGTGTTATCGAGCTTACTGACTGATTTCAGTACCGCCGTTGGTCCTTGTGCGTCCTGGCCCAGCATTGGCGACAAGCCACCGTCTGCCAGTTGCTCCCCGGCAAAACGACCGTCTGGCGTCGCGCCAACCACCGATCCCAACGGGACGTGAGCAGAAACGGTATACGACCCTGGCGTGAAGTAGCCACCGCGCGGGTTCTGGTATTTTTCCACTTCTTTGCAGTAGTGGCGCAGCAGTTCGGCGCTAATGTTATCCACCTCGTCGATATCGTTGCCGTATTTCTCAAAGCGGTTAATTAAGCGAGCGCGAACTTTTTCGCCTTCTGGCGTTGCGAAGTTGGCTTTTAATACCGACAACAATTCGTCAAAACTTAAACGCTGTTGATCAAAAACCATCCCTTTCAACGCATGGAGAGAATCGCTCAGGTTGGCAATACCGATCCCCTGTACGCCGGAGAAGTTATAACGCGCGCCGCCATCGGTAATATCGCGGCCTTTTTCCAGACAATCGCTGATAAACGACGAAAGCAGCGGCACTGGCGCCCAGTCGCGATGGCCGATATCACAAATATTGCTGCCTTCAACCATCAGGGTGATGTAGTGGCTGATCTTGGCGCGGATCTGTTCCAGTAAACCTTCATAAGTCAGCGCAGCATTGCCTTCATTTTCATGCAGACAAATTTCCATCACTTTCAGCAGGTTAAACATCGCGATGTCGTGCAAGCCGTAGGTTCTGCCAGGAATAGACAACTCCACACAACCGACCACTGAATAGTCGCGCGCATCTTCCAGCGAAACGCCACGGTTGAGGAACGCAGGCACCACCACTTCATCGTTGAATATTTGCGGAATACCGGTGCCAAGGCGGATGGTTTCTGCGGTTTTCATCAGGAACGGCGTATCGATCAAGGCGTTAGTGCGCACGCCCAGGTTCGGTTGCGGTAATTGCACGCTTTGATAGGCGTCGAGGCAGAGGAACGAAAGCACGTTCACCGCACTACGTCCGTTTTCCGTTAAACCGCCGAGCAGCGCGGTATAGCCGGTCGGGAAACCTGCGAAATAGCGCGCGCTGCTGGTGGAGCGCAACAGCACGATGTCGTTGCATTTCACCCATAAAGATTCGAGCAGTTCTTTCAGGAACGCCGGATCTTCGCCCTGGGTTAATGATGCCTGATAGAACGGCAACATATACTGGTCGAAGCGCCCCAACGATAGCGAACTGGCGTTGGATTCGTATTGCAGAATGATGTTCATGTACCAGAACAACTGGCACGCCTGCCAGAACGTCTGCGGCTTATGTTGCGCGTTATGGCGGGAGATCTCCGCAATAGTCAGCAATTCTTCGCGACGCTGGGCATCGGTGCAGTTTGCCGCCATCGTTTCCGCCAGTTCGGCGTAACGCAAAATGTGTTTTTGTGAAGCTTCCAGCAGTAACAGCGCGGCCTGATAAAAGTGATTATCCGGCTGTTGCTGACAATGTTGCTGCATCTGCGCCACCAGCTCACCCAGCCCGTGATTCAGCAGGCGCGGATAATCAATAATGATATGCCCCTGACCTTTATCCGTCTGGTTGATGCTGAAAATCTGCGTGCTGGTTGCGGCTTTTACTTCATCCGTCATCTGCCCGTTGATGAAATCTTTCATCGAACGTTTTTCCCAGTACGGGAACAACTCTTCGCGGTAGATACGTTTATCTTCTTCACTGATAGCAAAGCGATCCTGCGGTCGCGTCGGGAATTGCTCCAGCTCTTTCAGCAACCAGTAAGGATCCATTTCCGGTGACATAATCCCGGCGCGAGGTTTTACGGTGCGGTTACCGGCAATCAGTTCTTCATCACGAATCGAAATTTCAACGTGTTCCAGGATATACGCCGTGGCTTTTGCCCGACGAATAATCACCGGTTCGCCTTCGGTTTGCTTATGGCTGGCGGTATAAAGCAGCGCCCGCTCCAGCGAGATTTCACGGGTATTGGCAAACAGCGCAGTTTTAAGGCGAGAGATACGATTCGTCATGAGGAACTCCTGTAGGAAAGCGAACCCGCCCTTGCGGGCGGGATAAGAACTTAAGCGGTTTGCGCCAGATGGGCTTCGATTTTGCTCATGATGGCATCAGCGCGTTTTACTGCATCGCTGATGTTGACGCGCACGATGGTCTTGCCAGCAAAACGCTCTTCAAACTTGATGCCGATATCTTTGGTCAGAATCACCATATCGGCACTCGCCACATCTTCCGCAGTCAGTTCATTTTCCAGACCGATCGAGCCCTGGGTTTCTACTTTCACTTCCCAGCCTTTCGCTTTCGCGGCGCTTTCCAGCGCCTCTGCCGCCATATAGGTATGGGCAACACCTGAAGGACATGCGGTTACTGCAATAATTTTCGTCATGGCTCGTTCCTCAATTAATTAATTTCAAAATCCAGATCCAGGTCATCTTCCTTCTCATCAGCCGAAGACCCATTTTTACGCGCCAGACTTTTCAGCACGTTCACGCAGACTGCCGTCACAACCGCCCCGACAGCCACTGCTGCGATATAACCCAACTTACCTTCAACCACCGGCAGCACAATCAGACCACCCCAGCCTGCATAGCACTGCGCACCGACCATTGCTGCGGTCACCGTGCCACAAACAGAACCGACCATGATGGAAGGGATCACACGTAACGGATCGGCGGCGGCGAAAGGAATCGCCCCTTCAGTGACGCCAACACACCCCATCACCAGCGCCGCTTTACCCGTTTCGCGCTCTTCAGCGGAGAAATTTTTACGACCAATCAACGTCGCCAGCCCCATACCCAGCGGCGGGATACAAATACCCACAGCGGCAATGGCCACCACGGTATAAACCCCCTGAGCAACGCAAATCAGCATGAATGCATAAGCCACTTTGTTAACCGGGCCGCCCATATCGAACGCCAGCATCAATCCCATGATCACCGCCAGCATAACAATGCTGCCCTGCTGCATTCCCTGAAGCCACTGAGTCAGGCTGTTAGTCAACGCACCCACCGGCTCGCCCAGCCCCCACATCATGACGCCAGCGGTAATCAGTGTGCCGACGATTGGGATAATGAAGATGGGCATGACAGAACGCAGAACTTTATGCACCGGAATTTTCTTCAGGTAATGCACCACGATGCCGCCGATAATCCCGGCGATCAGCGCGCCAAAGAAGCCCGCGCCGAAACTGTTACCAACCCAGGCACCAATAGCGCACGGCGCCAGCGCAGAGCGTTCTGCAATGGAATAACCGATGTACGCCGCGAGGAAAGGCACCATCAGCGTCAAACCCGCGACGCCGATATCAAACAGTTTTTTCAGATTCGGATCGGCGACGGCATCCGGCACTGCGCCTTTGCCATACAACATGACGGAAACCGCCAGCAAAATACCGCCCGATACCACGAAGGGAATCATGTGTGAAACGCCCGTCATTAAGTGCTGACGGGTGTTTTTCAGGATCTGCACCAACTCATTCATAAGTCGCTCCCGGGCTTAGTAAAGCCCATGTCCATATTTTTGATGGCAGAAACAATAGGCAATCGCAAGCAGGGCAAACAGTGGATAAAAAGGCCATTTACTGGATTTTTGTAATGTCTGTACAAAAATGCGATCCGCCTCATAACTTGCGTTAACTCGGAATCATGCCGGAGTGACGCGTCTTGTGAGACGCGTCGCAAATTGGCGGTTACATTACATTTGTCCAGCTTTTGGCAGATTTGTCACATGGCAGGCCGTTGCCGTGCGCTCTTATCCTGTAAACAGAAAACCGTACCGGGAGAAAGGCAATGGCCCTGATTGTAGAATTTATTTGTGAGCTACCTAACGGCGTACATGCACGTCCGGCAAGCCACGTTGAAACGCTGTGTAATACTTTTTCATCACAAATTGAGTGGCATAACCTGCGCACCGATCGCAAAGGCAACGCCAAAAGCGCACTGGCGCTGATTGGCACCGACACGCTGGTGGGCGATAACTGCCAGTTACTGATTTCCGGAGCCGACGAACAGGAAGCGCACCAGCGTTTAAGCCAATGGCTGCGCGATGAATTTCCCCACTGCGACGCGCCGCTGGCGGAAGTTAAATCTGACGAACTGGAGCCGTTGCCGGTTTCACTGACCAACCTGAATCCGAGAATTATCCGCGCCCGCACCGTATGCAGCGGTAGCGCAGGTGGCATTCTGACGCCGATCTCTTCTTTAGATCTTAACGCGCTGGGTAATCTTCCCGCAGCCAAAGACGTTGACGCCGAGCAATCCGCACTGGAAAACGGCCTGACACTGGTACTGAAAAACATTGAGTTTCGTCTGCTGGATAGCGACGGCGCCACCAGCGCGATTCTGGAAGCGCACCGTTCATTAGCGAGCGATACATCTTTGCGTCACCACTTACTGGCAGGCGTCAGCGAGGGATTAAGCTGCGCCGAAGCGATTGTTGCCAGTGCGAATCACTTTTGCGAAGAGTTCGCCCGCTCCAGCAGCAGCTATCTGCAAGAACGTGCGCTGGATGTGCGCGATGTCTGCTTCCAGTTACTCCAGCAAATTTACGGTGAACAACGCTTTCCAGCACCGGGCAAACTGACGCAGCCCGCCATTTGTATGGCTGATGAACTGACCCCCAGTCAGTTCCTCGAACTGGATAAAAATCACCTCAAAGGTTTGTTACTCAAAAGCGGCGGCACCACGTCACATACGGTAATTCTTGCCCGTTCGTTCAACATTCCGACACTGGTTGGCGTGGATATCGACACGCTTACTCCGTGGCAGCAGCAAACGATTTATATCGACGGCAACGCTGGGGCGATTGTGGTCGAACCGACAGACGCGGTAACGCGTTATTATCAACAAGAAGCCCGCGTACAGGACGCCCTGCGTGAGCAGCAACGTGTCTGGCTGACTCAGCAAGCCCGCACCGCTGACGGTATCCGCATTGAAATTGCCGCTAACATCGCTCACTCCGTGGAAGCGCAGGCCGCATTCGGCAATGGTGCGGAAGGCGTTGGTTTGTTCCGCACTAAAATGCTCTATATGGATCGCACCAGCGCACCGGGCGAAAGCGAGCTGTACAACATTTTTTGTCAGGCGCTGGAGTCCGCCAACGGACGCAGCATTATTGTGCGCACTATGGACATTGGCGGTGACAAACCCGTTGATTATCTGAACATTCCCGCAGAAGCTAACCCGTTCCTCGGTTATCGCGCCGTGCGTATTTATGAAGAGTACGCCTCGCTGTTTACCACGCAGCTACGGTCGATCCTGCGCGCCTCTGCTCACGGTAGCCTGAAAATCATGATCCCGATGATCTCCTCAATGGAAGAGATCTTATGGGTGAAAGAAAAACTGGTGGAAGCTAAACAGCAACTGCGTAACGAACATATTCCGTTTGATGAGAAGATCCAGCTCGGCATTATGCTGGAAGTGCCGTCGGTGATGTTCATCATCGATCAGTGCTGCGAAGAGATTGATTTCTTTAGTATCGGTAGTAATGACCTGACGCAATATCTGCTGGCAGTGGATCGCGATAACGCTAAGGTTACTCGTCACTACAACAGCCTGAATCCGGCCTTCTTGCGGGCGCTCGATTACGCCGTGCAGGCGGTGCATCGCCAGGGGAAATGGATTGGTCTGTGCGGTGAACTGGGAGCGAAAGGTTCCGTGCTGCCGTTGCTGGTCGGTTTAGGGCTGGATGAACTCAGCATGAGCGCACCGTCAATTCCGGCGGCGAAAGCGCGAATGGCGCAACTTGATAGCCGTGAGTGCCGCCAGTTGCTCAACCAGGCAATGGCCTGCCGTACTTCGCTGGAAGTGGAACACCTGCTGGCGCAATTCCGTATGACGCAACAGGACGCACCGCTGGTCACCGCCGAGTGCATCGCGCTGGAAAGCGACTGGCGCAGCAAAGAAGAAGTGCTCAAAGGCATGACCGATAACCTGCTGCTGGCGGGCCGCTGCCGCTATCCGCGTAAACTGGAAGCCGACTTGTGGGCGCGCGAGGCCGTTTTCTCTACCGGTCTGGGTTTTAGTTTTGCCATTCCACACAGCAAATCAGAACACATTGAGCAATCCACCATCAGCGTAGCGCGTCTGCAAGCGCCGGTGCGCTGGGGCGATGATGAAGCGCAATTCATCATTATGTTAACCCTGAACAAACACGCTGCGGGCGATCAGCACATGCGCATTTTCTCGCGCCTCGCTCGCCGCATCATGCACGAAGAATTCCGTAACGCGCTGGTTAACGCCGCCTCTGCCGACGCTATCGCCAGCCTGCTGCAACATGAACTGGAACTGTAAAAGGAAACATCATGGAACTGTATCTGGACACCGCTAACGTCGCAGAAGTCGAACGTCTGGCACGCATATTCCCGATTGCCGGGGTGACAACTAACCCGAGCATCATCGCTGCCAGCAAGGAGTCCATCTGGGAAGTGCTGCCGCGTCTGCAAAAAGCGATTGGTGATGAGGGCATTCTGTTTGCTCAGACCATGAGCCGTGACGCGCAGGGTATGGTGGAAGAAGCGAAGCGTCTGCGCGACGCCATTCCGGGCATCGTGGTGAAAATCCCGGTAACCGCTGAAGGTCTGGCAGCAATTAAAATACTGAAAAAAGAAGGTATTACTACGCTTGGCACCGCTGTATATAGCGCCGCACAAGGGTTATTAGCCGCGCTGGCAGGCGCCAAATATGTTGCTCCGTATGTTAACCGCGTAGACGCCCAGGGCGGTGACGGTATTCGCACGGTTCAGGAGTTGCAAGCATTGCTGGAAATGCACGCGCCAGAAAGCATGGTGCTGGCTGCCAGCTTTAAAACACCGCGTCAGGCGCTGGATTGTTTGCTGGCAGGATGTGAATCCATCACCCTGCCCTTAGATGTAGCGCAACAAATGCTCAACACGCCTGCGGTAGAGTCAGCAATAGAGAAGTTCGAACACGACTGGAACGCCGCATTTGGCACTACTCATCTCTAAAGGAGCAATTATGGACCGCATTATTCAATCACCGGGTAAATACATCCAGGGCGCAGATGTCATTAATCGTCTGGGCGAATACCTGAAGCCACTGGCGGAACGCTGGTTAGTGGTGGGTGACAAATTTGTTTTAGGCTTTGCTCAATCCACTGTCGAGAAAAGCTTTAAAGATGCTGGACTGGTAGTAGAAATTGCGCCGTTTGGCGGTGAATGTTCGCAAAATGAGATCGACCGTCTGCGCGGCATTGCGGAAACAGCTCAGTGTGGCGCAATTCTCGGTATCGGTGGTGGCAAAACTCTCGATACCGCCAAAGCACTGGCGCACTTTATGGGCGTTCCGGTAGCAATCGCACCGACCATAGCCTCTACCGACGCACCGTGTAGCGCACTGTCTGTTATCTACACCGATGATGGTGAGTTTGACCGCTATCTGCTGCTGCCGAACAACCCGGAACGCGTCATTGTGGATACAAAAATCGTTGCTGGCGCACCTGCACGTCTGTTAGCGGCGGGTATCGGCGATGCGCTGGCAACCTGGTTTGAAGCACGTGCCTGCTCTCGCAGTGGCGCGACCACGATGGCGGGCGGCAAGTGCACCCAGGCCGCGCTGGCGCTGGCTGAACTGTGCTACAACACCCTGCTGGAAGAAGGCGAAAAAGCGATGCTTGCTGCCGAACAGCATGTGGTAACTCCGGCGCTGGAGCGCGTGATTGAAGCGAATACCTATTTGAGCGGTGTAGGCTTTGAAAGCGGTGGTCTGGCTGCGGCACACGCGGTGCATAACGGCCTGACCGCTATCCCGGACGCGCATCACTATTATCACGGTGAAAAAGTGGCGTTCGGTACGCTGACACAACTGGTGCTGGAAAACGCACCGGTTGAGGAAATCGAAACCGTAGCGGCGCTGTGTCATGCCGTTGGTCTGCCAATTACCCTGGCGCAACTGGATATTAAAGAAGATATTCCGGCGAAAATGCGGATTGTCGCAGAAGCATCTTGTGCAGAAGGTGAAACTATTCACAACATGCCAGGCGGCGCAACGCCAGATCAGGTTTACGCCGCACTGCTGGTAGCCGACCAGTACGGACAGCGTTTCCTGCAAGAGTGGGAATAACCTATGCCAAACTCCCGGCTTGTCCGGGAGTTTGAGATTGCAGGCAAAGTAGGCACGGTATTCCCCCTTGCCGGGGTCGCGCCGGAGCTGGTTTGTTCCCCTCACCCTAACCCTCTCCCCAAAGGGGCGAGGGGACCGTCCGGGCACGTTTTATACATTGTCGCCCGTCTGAAACACCTGCGTTGTCCGGGTGTTGGAAATTGCTGCCAAACTGGCTCATTCGTCACTGAGGGCACGGTTTTCCCCCTCGCCCTCTCCCCAAAGATGTGAGGGAACCGTCCGGACACTTTTTTACTTTGTCCCCCATCTGAAATTCCGCATTGTTCGGAGTTTTTTTATCCGCTTCTGGACATTTTCCCCACAGAACATTCAAACGCCCGGAAGGTCGAATCTGCGACGATTATTTTCACGGACGAAACAGATGAAAGCTTCACTCGCGTTGGTCAGTCTTCTGACGGGATTTACCAGCCACTCCTTAAAATCTCCCGCCGTTCCACCAACCGTGGTACAAATCCAGACCAACACCAACCTTGCCATCGCAGACGGTGCCAGACAGCAAATTGGCAGCACGCTGTTTTACGATCCGGCATATGTGCAGCTTACCTATCCTGGCGGCGATGTCCCGCAGGAGCGCGGCGTATGTTCTGATGTAGTGATCCGCGCCTTGCGCAGCCAGAAAGTCGATTTGCAGAAGCTGGTGCATGAAGATATGGCGAAGAATTTTGCCGATTATCCACAAAAGTGGCAGTTAAAACGTCCGGACAGCAACATCGATCATCGTCGGGTGCCGAATCTGGAAACCTGGTTTAACCGCCACGATAAAACACGCCCCACCAGCAAAAACGCCAGTGACTATCAAGCGGGCGATATTGTTTCCTGGCGATTAGATAACGGGCTGGCACATATCGGTGTTGTGTCAGATGGCATTGCCCGCGACGGTACGCCGCTGGTGATACATAACATTGGCGCAGGCGCACAGGAGGAAGATGTGCTGTTTAGCTGGCGGATTGTCGGGCACTACCGCTATTTTACGAAATAAGCGATAGCACCCATGAAGATACGCTTCAGATCCTTTTTACGCTGACGGCTTCTTTTTTCTTACGGCTCACCAGCGCCAGTGCCAGCACAATCAGCACAATACCGCTACCTTCAACCGCGCCGGGATTCTCACCGAGCAGCCACCACGAAAACAGTACCCCGCAAACGGGAACTGCCAGAGTACTTAAGCTGGCAATACTGGCGGGTAAGTTTTTCAGCACGAACAACCATAAGCTCCAGGCCAGCGCCGTCGCCAGAATCGCACTGTAGGCCAGCGCCCAGAACACGGTGGGTTGCCAGTCAATTTCACGTTGTGGCACCAGTAACGCGACCGCACTCATCACCAGCGCCGCATAAAGCATCTGCCAGGATGTTAACGACAATAAATCCACGCGCGGATGGCGGGCATAAAGGCGTTTAGCAACAATCGCGCTCGCCCCCCAACTAACACCGGAGAGGATTGCCAGCATGGCACTTTTCATCGAAGAAAAATCGAGTTGCCACGGCTGCAACACCAGCAATAAACCAACGGCGGCAATCAGAATCGCGAAATATTGCCCGCGCCGCAGTCGTTCACCGAGAAACAACGCGGCGAAAATCACCACCCAGAACGGCATGGTATAGCTCAGGATCGCCACCTTCCCCGCTCCGCCGCTGACCAGCGCCCACTGCGCCAGGCCAACCATCCCGCAGGTTTGTAACAGGGCGATGGCTAAGGTGTATTTAAACGGCGTCGGGCGCATTCCGCGACCACGTAATAAAAGGACGATGAATAAAACGAGAGCGCCGAAAATGCAGCGTAAGGCGGTGAAGTCGAAAGCACCGATGTAGCTGGTGACTTGCTTCATGAAAATCCAGCTATAACTCCAGATAAGTGTGAGCACAACCAGGCCACTGATTGCCAGTGGGTTGCTCTTTCCCGTAGTAGGCATGAGAGATCCAGCGTGTAGTAGTTTTGTTAGCGACACTATACGCCGGTAAAGAAACTTCAGCGACTGCCTGAAAGGCAGTCGCTGAAGGAGGTCAGATTACAGCAGGTCGAAACGGTCGAGGTTCATGACTTTCACCCATGCTGCCACGAAGTCTTTAACAAACTTCTCGTGGGCATCGCTGCTGGCGTAAACTTCCGCCACCGCGCGCAGGACAGAGTTAGAACCAAACACCAGATCCGCACGGCTGGCCGTGTATTTCACTTCGCCGGTTTCACGGTCACGGCCTTCGAAAAGCTCTTTCGATTCGTCGGTCGCTTTCCACTCGTAACGCATATCCAGCAAGTTCACGAAGAAGTCATTGCTCAATACGCCCACGCGGTCAGTGAAGACGCCGTTTTTACTGCCATCGAAGTTGGCACCCAGTACACGCATCCCGCCCACCAGCGCGGTCATTTCCGGCGCGGTCAGCGTCAGTTGCTGTGCTTTATCAATCAGCAGCGACTCGGTGGTGGAAACATCCAGACGGGCGCGATAGTTACGGAAGCCGTCAGCAATCGGCTCCAGCAGCTCGAACATCTCGATGTCAGTCTGATCCTGACGCGCATCGACGCGACCCGGCGCAAATGGTACATGAATGCTCAACCCTGCGGCGCTTGCGGCTTTCTCTACGCCAACCACACCTGCCAGCACGATGATATCCGCCAGCGAGGCTTTGCCAGACTCTTTCTGGATTTTCTCCAGAACTGGCAGAGCACGAACGGCTGCGGCGTTCACATCCCAGTCGCGCTGCGGTGCTAATGCCAGACGCGCACCGTTGGCGCCACCGCGTTTGTCGCCACCACGGAAAGTAGAAGCAGACGCCCAGGCCACCGATACCAGCTCACTGACAGACAGACCAGAATCCGCAATCGCAAATTTCAGACTGATAATGTCTTGTTCGGTCGGGTTGTAGATCGGCTGCGGCAGCGGATCTTGCCAGATCAGATCTTCTTTCGGTACTTCCGGCCCGATGTAGCGAGATTTCGGCCCCATATCCCTGTGTGTCAGTTTGAACCAGGCACGGGCAAAGGCTTCGTTGAACGCCTGCGGATCGTTGAGGAAGCGACGAGAGATCTTCTCGAACTCTGGATCAAAACGCAGCGTCAGGTCGGTCACCAGCATCGTCGGCTTACGTTTCTTCGACGGATCAAACGGATCCGGGATAATTTCCGGTGCGTCTACCGCTTCGAACTGGATTGCGCCAGCCGGGCTGCGGGTCTGTACCCATTCATATTTGAACAGGTTTTCGAAGAAATAGTTGCTCCACTGAGTCGGTGTCTGCGTCCAGACCACTTCCAGACCAGAGGTGATGGCATCTGCGCCAACGCCGCTGCCGTAAGTGCTCGCCCAGCCTAAACCTTGTTCTTCAATCGGTGCAGCTTCCGGGTCAGGGCCAACGTTAGATGTCGGACCGGCACCGTGAGTTTTACCCAGCGTATGACCACCCGCAATCAGCGCCACGGTTTCTTCGTCGTTCATGCCCATGTTGCCGAAGGTCGCACGGATAGCTGCTGCCGCAGAAAGCGGTTCGCCGCTGTGATCCGGGCCTTCCGGGTTAACGTAAATCAGCCCCATCTCGGTTGCACCCAGTGGTGCTTTCGCCAGTGCTTCTGGATGACGGTGGGTCAGCCAGGCTTTTTCATCACCCCAGTTAACGTCGAGATCCGGTTCCCAGACGTCTTCACGACCGGCACCAAACCCGAAGGTACGGAAGCCGGAGTTTTCCAGCGCCACGTTACCCGCGAGGATAAACAGGTCTGCCCAGGAGATTTTCTGACCATATTTCTGTTTGATTGGCCACAACAGGCGACGCGCTTTATCAAGGCTTACGTTATCCGGCCAGGAGTTCAGCGGTGCAAAACGTTGCTGACCACGACCCGCGCCGCCGCGCCCGTCGATGGAACGGTAAGTCCCCGCGCCGTGCCAGGCCATACGAATAAATAAGCCCGCATAGCTGCCCCAGTCGGCTGGCCACCACGGCTGAGATTCTGTCAGCAGGGCTTTCAGATCTTTTTTCAGGCCGTAGTAATCTAATTTGCTGAATTCTTTGCGGTAGTCGAAGTCCTCACCCAGCGGGTTAGAACGATTAGAATGTTGGTTTAACAGGTCAACACGGAGTTGATTTGGCCACCAGTCGCGAGTGGTTGTGCCCCCACCTGCGCTCTGGTCATGACCGCCCTGATGGAACGGGCATTTGCCGGTGGCTGTCGTGTTATGGATATCGTCTGACGTGCTCATCAATGTGCTCCCCTCTACAGTGTTACCGTTACGATACACAGCGTTAGAGAGAAGTTATAATTGAATTAATCCACGGATGCGATAGTTGAGATCTTACATATTGTTGGTTAAAGAGATGTAGATCAAATTGATCGTAATTAAGCCTTTTTGATTATGTCCGATTTAGGACAAATACTTTATAAAAAAGTGTTTTAGCTTCACATCCTTCAAGGAAGAAGGGAGAAAACAAGGCTGACTACCTTATTTTCCCACCCTCATTTAGAGGCAGCATTTTGTGCTCTGTTTAAAATTTGTGATCACTGTGTGATTTTCACAAAAGCCACAATATTTATAAACCAGGTCGAACACCCAGCGTATGGCAAATCGCGTAACTCATTTCAGCGCGGTTAAGCGTATAGAAGTGGAAATCTTTAACCCCTTCCCGGCTTAAAATCTTCACCATGTCCATGGCGATATTCGCCCCCACCAGCTTGCGGGTTTCGGCATCGTCATCCAGACCGTCAAACATTTGCGCCATCCACGCCGGAATACGCACGTTGGTCATGTCGGCAAATTTCTTCGCCTGTTTAAAGTTAGAGACCGGCAAAATACCCGGAATAATTTCCACATCGATACCCGCCGAGACGCAGCGATCGCGAAAACGCAGGTAGCTTTCGACATCGAAGAAGAATTGAGTAATCGCACGGTTGGCGCCGGCATCGACTTTACGTCTCAGGTTAAGCAAATCTGCCTGGGCACTTTTCGCTTCCGGGTGAACTTCCGGATACGCCGCCACGGAGATATCAAAATCCGCCACTTCTTTTAACAGCGTCACCAGGTCAGAGGCATACATTTCCGGCTTACCGCTTCCCGGCGGCAGGTCGCCACGCAGCGCCACAATATGGCGAATGCCGTTATTCCAGTAGTCGCGGGCGATGGTGCGCAGTTCATCGGGAGTCGCATCAATGCAGGTGAGATGCGGCGCAGCTTCCAGACCGGTGCGATCTTTAATGCCTTTAATGATGCTGTGTGTACGGTCGCGCTCGCCGGAGTTCGCGCCATAGGTCACCGACACAAACTTCGGTTTCAGGCTGCTAAGGCGATCAATGGAGTTCCACAGGGTCTGCTCCATTTCACTGGTACGCGGCGGGAAAAACTCGAAAGAAACGTTAATCTGCCCCTGGACTTCTGCCAGGCTCTGATTCAGGGCATCCCGCTGGCTGGCGTGAAAAAAGCTCATACCTTACCTCATCAATCGCTTGTAGTTATATGTTGTGTTGTGAACATCTATCCATTTAGACGTCCAGATGTAAAGATGAAGGAAAAGCCGAGGGGCGTCAACCGAAAAATGACCAATGATGGTGAGGAAAAATCAGGGAAGATGAAAAAGATTCAGGATGGGAATTACAAGAAACCTGGCAGACGGATTTATTGTTTCTTGCCGGATGCAGCGTGAACACCTTATCCGGCTTACAACTCAATGATAATTAGGTAAATTGTGTTAAAGGCCATAAGCCCAACAAGCATGTACATCATGCCTAATTGGGCTCCTGAACTTACAACAACTGCGCCAGCCGGTTAATATCCGACTGAATCGCCCCAGCGGTGACATCGCGCCCTGCGCCTGGTCCACGGATCACCAGCGGGTTATCGCGATACCAGCGGCTTTCGATGGCGAAGACGTTCTCGCATGGCAGCAGTGATGCCAGCGGATGATCTTCCCGCACCGCTTCCACGCCCACACGCGCTTTGCCGTTGGCATCGAAACGCGCCACGTAGCGTAGCACCAGCCCCATTTCGCGGGCAGCTTCCAGCCGTTGTACCATCTGCTCGTTCAGCTCATCGCCATTTTCAAAGAAATGGTCGATGCTGCCGCCTTCGCAATGAGCAGGCACCAGCGACTCCACACGCACCTGATCCGGTTCGATGTTGTAACCTGCTTCACGCGCCAGAATCACCAGCTTGCGCATCACGTCTTTGCCGGAAAGGTCATCACGCGGGTCAGGTTCAGTTAACCCTTGCTGCCATGCCTGATCCACCAGCTCGGTAAACGGCACGCTACCGTCGAATTGCAGGAACAGCCAGGAGAGCGTGCCGGAGAAGATCCCGCTGATCGACAAAATAGTGTCGCCGCTGTCGATCAGGTCGCGCACGGTATGGTTGATCGGCAACCCCGCACCGACGGTGGCGTTGTACAGCCAGTGACGCCCGGTTTTTTCGAACGCGTCGTGGATCTGACGATATTTATTGCTGTCGCTCGCTCCCGCCAGTTTGTTGGCGCTGATAACATGGAAACCGTGGCTGGCGAAATCGAGATATTGATCGGCAAGCTGCTGGCTGGCGGTAACGTCCAGCACCACTAAATCATCATACGGATGGGCGCGCATCCACAGGAACAGCGACTCTTCATCCTGCTCCACGGCCTCATCATTGAAGAACGCTAACGCGCGGCTGGCGTCCAGCCCGTCATAACTCAGCAGGCTGCGGCGGCTGTCCACCACGCCTGCCAGCACAAATTCAAATCCAGTACGCGCCGAAAGCGTACTCTGCTCACGGGCAAACAGTTCCAGCCAGCGGGAACCGATATTGCCCTTGCCGAACAGAACCAGGCCAATGCGTTTTTCCGCGCGAAATACGGACTGATGCAACCCCTGAATCAGGCTTTCGGTCGGGCCGGTACGCAGCACTGCCACCAGGCTGATGCCGTCATCCGACTGCCAGGTAAATTCGACCGGCTGGCCTTTCAGTTGCTGCCAGAAACGGTGGCAATGCAGCGGGTTACGGGTGACGCCCGCCCCGACCATCGCCACCAGCGCCAGCCCCTGACGCAGACGCAGTTCGCCAGGTAATCCCGCTTCGTCGAGGATTTTCAGGGCGCTGTCAGCCACTTCAGAGGTGTAGCAAAATTGCAGCAACTGGCGATCGTTATGTACGCCAACCGCCAGTGGGCGCACCTGCGCGCGTTTCAGGATCTGGTCGATTTCTTTATGCGCCAGTTTGAAGTCCTGGCTGGCGGGCACCTGAAACTCAATCAAACAAACATCATCATGGCTGGTGACAATACGCGCTCCTGTACCGGAAGCCAGCACGCGTTCAATGCGTGTAGAGCCTTGATCCGGCGTGTAGCTACAGCGCAGTTGCAGGTCAATTTCGCTGCCAGAAACTGGCTGTAAAGTACGGGCGTGGAGGACAGGTGCCGCCAGACGAGCCAGCTCGCTGGCCTCATCAAGACGCAGCAACGGCAGCAGGCAGGCATCTTTCACTTTACGCGGGTCGGCGCTGTATACCCCGGCGACGTCGCTCCAGATGGTTACGCGAGAAACACCCGCCAGCGCACCGATTTGGGTAGCGGAATAGTCAGAACCGTTACGCCCCAGCAGCACCGTTTCACCGGCGTTGTTACGGCTGATAAACCCGGTCACTACCAGACGTTTGCCCGGATGCTGCACCAGCAGTTGTTGCAGCAGCGGGTAAGAAAGCCCTTCATCAACCTGCGGTTGTGCGGCGCGTTCAGCACGTAAAAACTCGCGGGCATCAAGCCAGGCCGCAGGCAGTCCTTGTTGGTTAAGCACCGCAGACATCAGGCGCGCCGACCACACTTCACCGTGACCCACAACTTCCGCATACACCGCGTCGTTAATACCGCTGTCGAGCAGCGCCGCCAGGCGTTCAAGATCGCTGACAAAGGCGCTAATAAGGCTATCGGCTTCTTCGGCAGGTAACAGGCCGCTAATCAGATCGCATTGATAACGACGTAGCGTTTGTTGAACCTGATGCGCAGAGAGACGATCGGTCTGGCTTAGTTTCAACCAGTTAATCAACTGGTTAGTGGTGCTACCGGCGGCGGAAACCACCATCATATCGTCGGGCTGAGAGTACTCCGCCATAATGCCCGCGACACGCAAATAACACTTCACATCAGCCAGACTACTGCCACCAAATTTATGCAGTTGACGACCTTTCGCCCCTGCCTGCGCAATCACACTCATTTTTACCCCTTGTTTGCAGCCCGGAAGCCATTTTCCAGGTCGGCAATTAAATCTTCGCCATCTTCTATACCGGTGGAGATACGCAACAGCGTCTCGGAGATCCCGGCGGCAGCACGCGCTTCTGGCGCCATGCCTGCATGTGTCATGGTTGCGGCGTGAGAGATTAAACTTTCCACTCCCCCTAACGATTCCGCCAGCGTAAACAACGACAGCCCGCCCAAGAAACGACGCAGCGTTTGCTCATCGCCATCCAGCTCAAAACTCAACATTGCGCCAAAGCCTTTTTGCTGGCGCACGGCAATTTCATGCCCCTGATTTTCCGGCAGCGATGGGTGATAAAGTTTTTTCACCAACGGCTGGGTTTGCAGATATTTCACAATCGCCTGCGCGTTACGCTGAGCCAGCTCCATACGCGGCACCAGAGTACGCAGACCGCGCAGCAGCAGATAGCTGTCAAACGCGCCGCCCGTTACGCCAATATTGTTTGCCCACCAGGCCAGTTCGGTGACAACATCTGGATCTTTAGCAATCACCACGCCCGCCACCACGTCTGAGTGACCGTTCAGATATTTCGTACATGAATGCAACACCAGATCGGCACCTAATGCCAGTGGATTTTGTAATGCCGGGCTTAAGAAGGTGTTATCCACCACGCTCACCGCCCCGACTTCCCTTGCCAGATGGCAGATTTTCGCAATATCCACGACGCGTAACAATGGATTACTTGGGCTTTCTACCAGCACCAGTTTAGGTTTTTCTGCCAGTGCCGCCCGTAATGCCTGCTCATCGCCCTGATCAACAAACAACACGCGATAGCAACCGCGTTTCGCCAGGCTGTCGAACAGGCGATAGCTGCCGCCGTAGCAGTCGTGCGGCGCAACCAGCAGATCGCCGGGTTTCAAAAAGACAGTCATGACCAGGTGAATAGCTGACATGCCGGTATTGGTTAGCACCGCACCTGCACCGCCTTCCAGTTCTGCCAGCGCCCGCTGGACCACATCGCGCGTTGGGTTGCCGCGACGCGAGTAATCATGCGCGCGTGGTTCGTTAAATCCGGTAAAGTTATAGGTGCTGGAAAGATGGATAGGCGGGACAACGCAACCATACTGTTCGTCGTCATTTAACCCGCTACGCACTGCAATAGTGGCCTGTTTACGCGTCATGTGATGAAGTTTCCTGGGCTTTGTTGGTGAAATGTCAGGCACCAGAGTAAACATTGTGTTAATGGACGTCAATACATCTGGACATCTAAACTTCTTTGCGTATAGATTGAGCAAATCCGAAATTGCCGTTAAAATTATATGCATTATCACGCTGGCAGGCGCATTACACGATGTCACGGTAGCGCCTGTGCGGTAAACTATGCGGGTTTATGACCAGTACCCTTATAAACTGTGCGGTCTGGTCTCAATTTATTGACGAAGAGGATTAAGTATCTCATGGCTGAATGGAGCGGCGAATATATCAGCCCATACGCTGAGCACGGTAAGAAGAGTGAACAAGTCAAAAAGATTACGGTTTCCATTCCTCTTAAGGTGTTAAAAATCCTCACCGATGAACGCACGCGTCGTCAGGTGAACAACCTGCGTCACGCTACTAACAGCGAGCTGCTGTGCGAAGCGTTTCTGCATGCCTTTACCGGGCAACCTCTGCCGGATGATGCCGATCTGCGTAAAGAGCGCAGCGACGAAATCCCGGAAGCGGCAAAAGAGATCATGCGTGAGATGGGGATTAACCCGGAGACGTGGGAATACTAAAGCGGAAAAGAGCGGCGCGGAGAGTGGAATCGCCTGATGCGCTACGCTTATCAGGCCTACGTCATATTGCAATTTATTGAATTTGCACGAACTTGCAGGCCGGATAAGGCGTTCACGCCGCATCCGGCATAAACAACGAGCACGTTGTCAGCGGTTCTGCTCTAACCCACCGCTTTTTATACATGGACGTTTAACTATGAAATACAGGCTACTGCTCCCCGGCCTGCTGGTTTCTGTGCCTGCCCTTGCCTGGCAACCGCAAACCGGCGACATCATCTTTCAAATTTCTCGCTCATCGCAAAGTAAAGCAATCCAACTGGCAACCCATTCCGATTACAGCCACACCGGTATGTTGGTGATGCGTAACAAAAAGCCCTACGTCTTTGAAGCGGTCGGCCCGGTGAAATACACCCCGCTCAAACAGTGGATCGCCCACGGTGAAAATGGCAAATACGTTGTTCGCCGCGTTGAAGGCGGACTCAGCGCCGAACAGCAACAAAAATTGGCGCAAACGGCAAAACGTTATCTCGGCAAACCATACGATTTCAGCTTCTCGTGGAGCGACGATCGCCAGTACTGTTCGGAAGTGGTGTGGAAGGTTTATCAGAACGCGCTGGGAATACGCGTGGGTGAGCAGCAAAAACTAAAAGAGTTCGATCTTAGTAACCCGCTGGTTCAGGCAAAGCTCAAAGAACGCTACGGCAAAAATATTCCTCTTGAGGAAACTGTGGTTTCACCTCAGGCCGTTTTCGATGCGCCACAACTCACTACCGTTGCTAAAGAATGGCCGCTGTTTTCATGGTAATGGGCCAATCGCATCATAATTGGCCCCCCCAAATCTAACTTTTGCTGCTCTGAAGCTCTTGCGAAAACTCAGCAACGTCATTTTGACGCTGTCGTTCCATGGCGATCGCGCCAAAGTGCGTTAACGTACAGAAAATAATGCAGCAGATAACACCAGCAAGCAGAAGATAAAAACCGCCATCCCAACCAACCTGATCGACCATAACACCAAACAGACTTGTTCCAAGCGTTGCGCCAAGAATATAGCTCATAAAACCACGCAAACCGACTGCGGAACCCACGGCAAAACTGGGGACAATTTCCATTGTCTGAACAGAAGCCAGGAACTGCGGTACATAGATAAGGCAGCCTACGCAAGCAGCAAAAATGGTAATAGAGAGCAGAGAGTCACTTTTCCAGTAGCCCAGCAGGCAGAAGAAAATTAATACCATACTGATAATAGCGGGTGGCATACGGCGACCACGAAATAATTTATCACTCAACCAACCAGCAAATAATGTAGTTGGAATCGCCGCCCATTCGAAGATTAAAAATGCCGTGCTCATTTCAGTCTTCGTAAAATGTTTCACACTTAACAGGTAAATAGGCAACCAACTGATAATTCCGAAACGCACCATATAGACAAAAACATCAACGAAAGAGACGAACCATGCGTTCTTGTTTTTTAGCACATAGGTACAAAAAATTTGCCAGGCCGTCATATCTTCCGGCGCACGATCATCTTTTGCTTTAATGCTGACGTCGTCCGGGACGATTTCGCTTAATGGCGGCAAACCTTCACTGACGGGCGAACCTTTACCTGACATCAGTACCACTATAGCAATGACAACAGATACAATCGCTGGAACAACATATGTTGCTATTTTCCAGTGTTCAGTCCCCAGCACAGCAAATGCACCACCAACAATCGGAGCAACAATACCGCCCCCGACATTGTGTGAAATATTCCAGACCGCACCGACGATGCCTCGTTCTTTACGAGGGAACCAGTTGGCTATTGTAATAAACGAAGGACCAACCCCCATTCCTTGAAAGAGACCATTTAAAACAACAAGTCCCGCAAACATCCAGAAAGCAAAACTAAATCCAAGCGCCACGTTAACGAGAGCACAAAGAACCAAACCCACAGCCATATAGACTTTAGGATTCGCTTTATCTGCCAGACTACTCATTACCCCTTTACTAATACCGTAGGCGATCAGCATACAACTGCTAAGTAGACCTATTTGAGTCGCAGACAGATTAAGATCTTGCTTTAAATAAGGTGTGGAAAGAACAAAGTTATTCCTGACAATATAATACGAAAGATAACCGATAAATACGCTAAATAGCGCCTGCATACGATAACGATTATACGTATTCTTTATTTCACTTTCAGGAACCTTATGTGTTGCCACTTTAGGTTTCAGTAGAGAAAGCATATATCACCTTCCAGTTCATAGAGTTATTTAAAACAGCAATGCCAGTTACTACTCTCTGAAGAGTATTGCAAAAGCCCTTGCTTCATTGGTTTTAAAGATAGTGAAGCAAGTGAGTTTAAGTTACAATACAGGGCATATGAGTCAAAACCGACTCAAAAATACAAATATCATGTTCCATTTCTTTCCCATTTTTATATCTCAAAATAGAACAAAGCCATTATTTCAGCATTAACGGGTTACAACAGCCCCAATAAAAAAATAATGACTTTTATTAATTTTTTCAGTTTTTGAGGTCAGTCACATATTTTGCATCCATATACGTGATCATTGAAGAGACTCGATTTTACCCTGTTGGAGGATCATGCTACGCAACATGAAAATTTTCATCACCGCTCAACAACCAGCAGGGATTAAGGATTTTCATGTTATCCTTCGTGATAAGCACATTTGCGCTCAAGTTAAAGCCATTCTTCCGGCTTCTGAAGGCTGGTGCAAAGAAACAATAGAATCCGGTCAGGGCCTGAATCCGATAGAACGAATATCGAAATTAATTACCGGAAATAGCTGTAACAATCGCTATTTCCGCAAGATACACATGTTCAGAGGTGCAATATTGATCTTTTTTTGATAACCGCTTCCGGATATAGTGACGCTCGTTACATCTGAATTAATGAAATTTCCGATACTGACACCAGCGTCTTACAGTCATTATGTATATTAGCTAACGGATAATGCTATGAATTACAGCGTAAGAGTTTTTCTCTCGTTAATAGGATTTTTGACATGATTCGTATTATACAACGAGCATTAATCTGTTGGGTTTTATGCGTCAATGTCACCTCAGCGCAAGAGCTGGTGATTGCAACAACGCTTTCTTCGGAAGCGACGGAACACATTATTAGTCAATGGCAAAAACAACCACTGGCAACCAAAATCCGAACGCTTAACCGAACCAGTGCATCCATTGAGCGCCTGCTAGAAAATCCATTGGGTGAAAATATTGATCTGGTACTGAGTTCATCCCCCATGTTGCTACAGCGGTTGCAAAGTAAAAATCTGCTCCAGCCTTTTAATAATCAAATCGAAACAAGCAGAAAGTTAGTCCCCGAATCTATTCGTTCAACCACCGTTGCGGTTGCGGTATCGGGCTATGGCATCCTGATCAATGTGGCGCATCTGGAAGATAAAAACGAGCCAGTGCCTACTTCATGGAAGGAATTGAGCAGGTCACGTTATCAAGGAACACTATTAATGAGCAGCCCTTCACGTTCAGATACCACACATCTGATGATTGAAGATCTCCTGCAACAACAAGGATGGAGTAATGGTTGGGGTACGCTACTGAAAATAGGCGGTAATCTCGCTACCATTTCATCTCGCAGCTTTGGCGTAGCAAATAAGATCAGTACAGGGCTGGGTGACGCTGGTCCAGTCATCGACAATTACGCTAACGTACTGCTTAATAATTCAACTTTACGTTTCAGTTATTTCCCCAACTCTCGCGCAGCGCCAATGTTTATTGCCATCGCAAACGGCAGTAAACACCCACAGGAGGCGGGGCGTTTTATTAATTTTTTGTTGAGCCAGGAAGGACAACAGGCATTGAGCGATTCTGATTCAGGAAAGTATCCGGTATATCCGCTACCCTCCGGTACTCCACTCGCGGATCAACAATTGCGATTATTTGCCTCTCCTTCCCTTGATTATCCGTTGATTATGCAGCGCCAAAAGCTTGTGCAATTGTTATTTGATAATGCGATTACTGTTCGCCTTACCGAACTTCAAAACAGCTGGAAATCATTATATGCCGCAGAACATCGGCTTAAGCGTAAATTGCCAGATGTGCGTGCATTATTAACAGCAGTTCCTGTTACCCCGGAGCAGTCCGTTAATGCCATGTACCTGCAGCAATTCGAACTGCAATCAGGCTTTCGTGAAGCTCAGCTCATGGCATGGCAGCAGTTTTTCCTGCATCAGCAGCAATTGGTGAACACACAACTTGAGTCGTTAAAGTGAAACAACTACATACTATAGGGACGAGCTTACGGCTCGCCTTTGTTTTTAGCGCCATTCTTACGCTATTCGTTAGCGTAGTCAGCCTCTATTCCTGGTATGAACAAAATTCTCAGGTTCGCTACGCGCTTGATGATTATTTCCCGAGGATTCAGGCTTCATTTCTTTTTGAAGAAAACCTCACCGCATTGGTAAACGAATTTAATGAGCTACAACAGACAACCAATACCGCTAGTCGTCTTCAGGTGAGGGAGCAAATTGAACAACGGCTACAAAAAATTAAGGCCATTAATCCTCATCTTGATTCAGTACATCAACGTGCGCTTAACCAACAGGTCGCCAGTAGTGACAGACTGCTTAACAAGCTCGATAACGCATTGAACAACAACAATCAGGAAAAAGGAAAACTCGACGTTATATCCTCAAGAGTTAACTGGCTGCATGATGACTTTAATAATGAACTCAACTCACTTACCCAGGATTTAAGTTGGCAACAATCGTCGTTGCTAAATCAACTCAGCCAACGAAAAGATCTACCCGAAAAACAGAGTTTGCAAAATGCTCAGCAAACTATTCAAAAAGAATTGCAGCTCGTTTTCGAACTTTCACATATAGAAACCCAAATCGTCAGTACGCTAAAGGAGATGCTTAACACGCATAGCAGAGATATAGACGCGTTGAAACAACATATTCAGTATTTGAATTTTTTGAAACACAGCATTGACGAAAATGTGCGGTCGTTATCTTCTTATTCCAGTACCATCACATTACACCAGACAGTTTATTCCTTGTGGGAACTGGGTACTCAGCAAAATTATCTACCCGGAACCCTGGCTGCCTGGCAACAAGCTCAACAAACTCTCATGAGTACTATCGGGGATAAAGAGCGTGTATTTACGCAAATACGTGCTCAATTAGAAACGCAATTAGGTAATAGCCATCAACAATTACAAACATTCAATCTACGATTGGAAAAAATAATGCAAATCAGCGGGCTATTGATTTTGGCAGCTATGGTTACCGCCTTACTGTTCGTTATTCTGGTAAATTACCTCTACATTCGTCCCAGAATGATCCGCCGATTTCGGTTACTGAATGATGCCGTTGTCAAGTTAAGCAATGGTGAACTCGATGCTGATATCCCTGTCTCCGGTAACGATGAACTTGGGAGAATTGCCAACCTGCTCCGCCAGACCATTGAGAAAATTAATCAACAGCAACGTCAACTGGGACAGGAAATATGCGAGCGTATCGCGACAGAAAAAAACCTTCGTACAACGCAAAGTGAATTGATCCAAACTGCAAAACTGGCCGTGGTTGGGCAGACAATGACAACACTGGCACATGAAATTAATCAACCACTTAATGCCTTATCTATGTATCTTTTCAGCGCCAACCGCGCGCTGGAACAACAAGACGTTGGTTTGGTGAAAAATTATATTGTTACTATGCGATCGTTAGTCGAGCGCATGGATAACATCGTTAAAAGATTGCGCAACTTCGCCCGCCGTCGAGATAGTGAACTGGCTGGCGGTGCAATCAATTTACAGCAGGTAATTTATTCGTCCTGGGAACTTCTGGCGTTGAAACATCGATCACAGAAGGCCTCTCTTCACTACCCTGATAATTTCCCTGCCGTTTATGGTGATGATGTCTTGATTCAACAAGTTTTAGTTAATTTGTTTACGAATGCCCTGGAAGCCAGTCTGGAGCAATCACCCACAATAACCATCAGCTTTGAAGAAGAAGCCTCCACTGTAACGCTATATATTGCTGATAATGGAAAAGGCTGGCCAGTGCATCTGGCTGATCGACTATTAACGCCTTTTACCACGGACAAAGCTGTAGGTTTGGGTATTGGCCTTTCGATTAGCCATTCTATTATGCGCCAGTGCCAGGGAGAGTTATATATCGCGTCAACTCTCGACCGCCATGCGCTGGTTATTCTACGTTTCAGGAAACTTTAAGCATGACAGACACTACCCCAACAATTCTGTTAATTGATGACGACAATGATGTTCTGCTAGCCTACAGCACTCTCTTACAGCAAGAGGGTTATGTCGTATGTACCTGTAGCAACCCTTCTGAGGCTCTACAATTACTGCAAAATACGTGGGAAGGCATCGTGGTGTGCGACGTTTGTATGCCGGATATTTCAGGCATCACGCTGCTGGAAAAAATAATGCTTATCGACCCTCATCTTCCCATTCTGATGATCACCGGGCATGGCGATGTCCCCATGGCCGTTGAAGCAGTAAAAAAGGGAGCGTGGGATTTCCTGCAAAAGCCGATCAATCCAGAACAATTTCTCTCACTTATCGAAAAAGCACTGGCTGAACGTGAAGCTTATCTGGAACAAAAAAAATGGCGACACGCTCAGTTTAATCGGCACTTAATCGGTAACAGTGGTTGGATTCGCCAGACACGTCAACAGCTTGAAACGCTGGCAGAAACCGATCTTCCCGTCTGCTTTTACGGCGAACCTGGCACAGGAAGAACATTAGCCGCCCACTATCTTCATCAATTTAGTTCTCGCAAGGAAAGACCTTTAATTGAACGCACACTCAGCGCCAATAGCCAGCAGCCGTTGGAAGAATGGGTGAAAGAAGCAGAAGGTGGCACGCTGTTATTAAAAGAACTTGAGCATTTAACGCCAGAAAATCAGCGCGCCTTGATCCAGTACCAGGAAAGACCCCAGGATCGGTCATTTCGTCTGATTGTTGTTAATCAAAGCCCTCTGGCTGAACTGGCTGCCGCACAAAAAATTATTCCTGCATTGTATTTTCTTTTTTCACTCACCCACATTGAATGCCCACCACTCTGCCAGCGTCCGGGGGATATTGAACCTATTTTTCACCATTATCTGACCCTCACCTGTAAACGATTAAATCGCCAGCAGCCACTGCTGGGAAAAGCTTTTTATAAGCGACTGATGGCGCGTACCTGGCCTGGTAATATTATTGAATTGGTGAATGCGGCAGAACTGGTGGCAGTCGGCGTTTTAATGCTGGACGATTCGGTCAGTTTGCAGATGATGGAGACGGATCCAGCCCCGCTGGATGAACTCGTAGAATCTTATGAAAGACAAATAATTATTGATGCTCTCAACTTCCATCAGGGTCGTATCAACGACGTTGCCGATTACTTTCAGATACCCAGGAAAAAGCTGTATTTGCGCATGAAAAAATACGGTATTGATAAAATGGATTTTCGCTATGAGAAGAAAGATAAAAAGACACAAACTCAATGAGTTATGTTGATAATGTAGGTTTTCAGGCACAAAAAAAGCGCCGTGCGGCGCTTTTTTCGGAAATCCGGTCTTATTTGCTGCCCGGGATGCTGAAACGCTTGTTGAAGCGGTCAACACGGCCACCGGTAGCAACATCACGCTGTTTGCCAGTGAAGAACGGGTGGCACTTGCTGCACACGTCGAGGTTCAGGTCATGACCAACGGTGGAGCGGATTTTCATTACGTTACCGCAAGAGCAGCTAGCAGTAATTTCTTCGTATTTCGGGTGAATATCTTTTTTCATGGGAAAACCTCGGTTTAAGGCCGCGTCGCTCTTCCAGCCCTAACGCCAGACACCACGCGATGTTTAAAGTATAGTTTCAATACGATCATTTCGTATCAAAGGCGCCGAATCATACAGAAATTAACCAGCGTATGCAAACTGATCCGCACTCCTCTACGGCAATGTGTATACTGTTCCACCGAATTTCAAGTCAGGATGATGCTATGCCCGTTGCTCACGTTGCCTTGCCCGTTCCGCTTCCCCGAACCTTTGACTATCTGCTGCCTGAAGGCATGACGGTTAAAGCCGGGTGTCGCGTGCGCGTGCCGTTTGGTAAACAGCAGGAGCGCATCGGGATTGTGGTGTCCGTTAGCGATGTCAGCGAGCTGCCGCTCAACGAGCTAAAAGCGGTAGTTGAAGTGCTGGACGTTGAGCCGGTATTTACTCACTCCGTCTGGCGATTACTGCTATGGGCGGCGGATTATTATCATCATCCCATTGGCGATGTGTTGTTTCATGCCTTGCCGATTTTACTGCGCCAGGGGCGACCTGCAGCGAACGCGCCCATGTGGTACTGGTTTGCCACCGAGCACGGTCAGGCGGTAGATATCAACAGCCTGAAACGTTCGCCAAAGCAACAACAGGTACTGGCGGCATTGCGACAAGGGAAAATCTGGCGCGACCAGGTTGCCACTCTCGAATTTAATGATGCCGCGCTACAGGCACTGCGCAAAAAAGGTCTGTGTGATTTAGCAAGTGAAACACCAGAGTTTAGTGACTGGCGAACGAACTACGCCGTTTCTGGCGAGCGGTTGCGACTGAATACTGAACAAGCCACCGCCGTTGGCGCCATCCATAGCGCGGCAGATACCTTTTCCGCCTGGCTGCTGGCGGGCGTCACCGGCTCCGGTAAAACGGAAGTTTATCTAAGCGTGCTGGAAAACGTGCTCGCCCAGGGCAAACAGGCGCTGGTAATGGTGCCGGAAATCGGCCTGACACCGCAAACTATCGCCCGTTTTCGTGAACGCTTTAATGCCCCCGTGGAAGTTCTGCATTCTGGCCTGAACGACAGCGAACGCCTTTCGGCGTGGCTAAAAGCGAAAAATGGCGAGGCGGCGATTGTGATTGGCACCCGCTCCGCGCTGTTTACACCGTTTAAAAATCTCGGCGTGATTGTCATTGATGAAGAGCACGACAGTTCCTACAAACAGCAGGAAGGCTGGCGCTATCATGCCCGCGACCTGGCGGTGTATCGCGCGCATAGCGAGCAAATCCCGATTATTCTTGGCTCCGCAACGCCGGCACTTGAAACGTTATGCAACGTCCAGCAGAAAAAATACCGCCTGCTGCGCCTGACCCGTCGGGCGGGTAATGCGCGTCCGGCAATTCAACACGTGCTGGATTTAAAAGGTCAGAAGGTGCAAGCGGGGCTGGCTCCGGCGTTGATCAGCCGTATGCGCCAGCATTTACAGGCCGACAACCAGGTTATCCTCTTTCTTAATCGCCGGGGTTTTGCGCCTGCGCTGCTGTGCCACGACTGTGGCTGGATAGCCGAATGCCCGCGTTGCGATCACTACTACACATTGCATCAGGCGCAGCAGCATCTGCGCTGTCATCACTGCGACAGCCAGCGCCCAGTGCCGCGCCAGTGCCCTTCCTGCGGCTCCACGCATCTTGTGCCGGTGGGCCTGGGCACCGAGCAGCTTGAGCAGACGCTTGCCCCGATGTTCCCTGGAGTACCCATTTCACGTATTGATCGTGACACTACCAGCCGCAAAGGTGCGCTGGAACAACAACTGGCGGAAGTACATCGCGGCGGCGCGCGGATTTTGATTGGCACGCAAATGCTGGCGAAAGGTCACCACTTTCCGGATGTCACACTTGTGGCATTACTGGACGTGGACGGTGCGCTGTTTTCTGCCGATTTTCGATCCGCAGAACGTTTCGCCCAGCTTTACACCCAGGTCGCTGGTCGTGCGGGGCGTGCCGGTAAACAGGGCGAAGTGGTGCTGCAAACGCATCATCCGGAACATCCTCTCTTGCAAACATTGCTCTATAAAGGCTATGACGCCTTTGCAGAACAGGCGCTGGCCGAGCGGCGTATGATGCAGCTACCACCGTGGACCAGCCACGTGATTGTGCGCGCCGAAGATCATAACAATCAGCACGCGCCGCTGTTCCTGCAACAGTTGCGAAATCTCATCCTCTCCAGTCCGCTGGCGGATGAGAAACTGTGGGTTCTCGGCCCGGTTCCAGCACTGGCACCCAAACGTGGCGGTCGCTGGCGCTGGCAGATCCTGCTGCAACATCCTTCCCGCGTGCGCTTACAGCACATCATTAACGGTACGCTGGCGCTTATTAATACAATACCGGATTCACGGAAAGTGAAATGGGTGCTGGATGTCGATCCTATTGAGGGTTAAACCGCTAACGATGCGAGGCGGATCGAAAAATTAAATATTCATCACACTTTTCATGAAAATTCTGTAACCGTTTTCACGCGCTATCTGCTAAAAATGTTGCCGATGTGAAGTAAACACGGATGTAGTACGCCTGACGTGCCAGGCGAGGAGTGAGAGTGAAAGCGAAGAAGCAGGAAACTGCCGCAACCATGAAAGACGTCGCCCTGAAAGCAAAAGTCTCTACGGCAACCGTCTCCCGAGCGTTAATGAATCCAGATAAGGTCTCCCTGGCGACTCGTAACCGGGTTGAAAAAGCCGCCCGGGATGTGGGTTATTTACCGCAGCCGATGGGGCGTAACGTCAAGCGTAATGAGTCCCGCACCATTCTGGTAATTGTCCCGGATATCTGTGATCCCTTCTTTAGCGAAATTATTCGCGGAATCGAAATTACGGCAGCAAGTCATGGGTATCTGGTACTGATTGGCGACTGTGCACATCAAAACCAGCAGGAAAAAACCTTTATCGATTTGATAATCACTAAGCAAATTGATGGCATGTTGCTGCTCGGTTCAAGGCTGCCGTTTGATGCCAGCATTGAGGAACAGCGTAATCTGCCGCCGATGGTGATGGCGAACGAATTTGCACCGGAGCTGGAACTGCCTACAGTTCATATCGACAACCTGACCGCTGCATTTGATGCGGTAAATTACCTGTATGAACAGGGGCATAAATTGATCGGCTGTATTGCTGGGCCGGAAGAAATGCCGCTGTGTCACTATCGCCTGCAAGGCTACGTTCAGGCTCTGCGTCGCTGCGGAATTATGGTTGATCCACAATACATCGCCCGTGGCGACTTCACCTTCGACGCCGGAAGCAAAGCCATGCAGCAGTTGCTCGACCTTCCGCAACCGCCAACTGCTGTTTTCTGTCATAGCGATGTGATGGCACTTGGCGCACTTTCGCAGGCAAAACGTCAGGGGCTGAAAGTTCCTGATGACCTTTCCATAATCGGTTTTGATAACATCGACCTGACGCAATTTTGTGATCCGCCACTGACAACCATCGCACAGCCGCGCTATGAAATTGGTCGCGAGGCAATGTTGTTATTGCTTGACCAAATGCAGGGGCAAACGGTCGGCAGTGGCTCACGTTTAATGGACTGCGAGCTTATTATCCGGGGATCGACACGCACATTGACTTAAAGTAAACCTTTAAGGCTTCCGTGACTGGTCAAAGGCCCGCCGCTTAAGTAACATGGCGGGCTGACGAACGAATAAATACAGCGAAACGATAGTGGCACAACGAGATTATGTACGCCGCAGCCAACCGGCACCTTCGCGGCGAAAAAAGAGTACCTCACGGAAAAAGCAACGAAATCTGCCTGCGGTTTCTCCCGCAATGGTCGCTATTGCTGCCGCCGTTCTTGTGACCTTTATCGGTGGTCTGTACTTCATTACGCATCACAAGAAAGAAGAGTCCGAGACGCTGCAAAGCCAGAAAGTGACCGGAAACGGACTACCTCCGAAACCGGAAGAACGCTGGCGCTACATTAAAGAGCTGGAAAGTCGCCAGCCGGGTGTGCGTGCGCCAACAGAACCTTCTGCCGGTGGTGAAGTAAAAACGCCGGAGCAACTGACACCAGAACAGCGCCAGCTTCTTGAACAAATGCAGGCCGATATGCGCCAGCAGCCAACGCAGTTAGTTGAAGTTCCGTGGAATGAGCAAACGCCAGAACAGCGCCAGCAAACGCTACAACGCCAGCGTCAGGCGCAGCAGTTAGCGGAACAGCAACGCCTGGCTCAGCAGTCACGTACAACCGAACAAAGCTGGCAGCAACAGACGCGTACGTCGCAAGCCGCGCCGGTTCAGTCGCAGCCGCGCCAGTCAAAACCGGCTTCTACTCAGCAGCCGTACCAGGATCTGCTGCAAACCCCTGCGCACACTACCGCGCAGTCGAAGCCGCAGCAAGCTGCGCCAGTTGCTCGTGCAGCTGACGCGCCAAAACCGACGGCGGAGAAAAAAGATGAACGCCGCTGGATGGTACAGTGCGGTTCGTTCAGAGGGGCAGAACAGGCAGAGACAGTACGTGCTCAGCTGGCGTTCGAAGGCTTTGACTCGAAAATTACCACCAACAATGGCTGGAATCGTGTGGTCATTGGCCCGGTGAAAGGCAAAGAGAACGCAGACAGCACCCTCAATCGGTTGAAGATGGCGGGTCATACAAACTGCATTCGGCTCGCCGCCGGGGGTTGAAACCCTCAAAATCCCCCCCATCTATAATTGCATTATGCCCCGTACTTTTGTACGGGGTTTGTACTCTGTATTCGTAACCAAGGGGTCAGCTCGTGACAACTATAGTAAGCGTACGCCGTAACGGCCATGTGGTCATCGCTGGTGATGGTCAGGCCACGTTGGGCAATACCGTAATGAAAGGCAACGTGAAAAAGGTCCGCCGTCTGTACAACGACAAAGTCATCGCGGGCTTTGCGGGCGGTACTGCGGATGCTTTTACGCTGTTCGAACTGTTTGAACGTAAGCTGGAAATGCATCAGGGCCATCTGGTTAAAGCGGCCGTTGAACTGGCAAAAGACTGGCGTACCGATCGCATGTTGCGCAAACTTGAAGCACTGCTGGCAGTCGCAGATGAAACTGCATCGCTTATCATCACCGGTAACGGTGACGTGGTGCAGCCAGAAAACGATCTTATTGCTATCGGCTCCGGCGGGCCTTATGCCCAGGCGGCGGCGCGCGCGCTGTTAGAAAACACTGAACTTAGCGCCCGTGAAATTGCTGAAAAGGCGTTGGATATTGCAGGCGACATTTGCATCTATACCAACCATTTCCACACCATCGAAGAATTAAGCTACAAAGCGTAAGGATCTCCCATGTCTGAAATGACCCCACGCGAAATCGTCAGCGAACTGGATAAGCACATCATCGGCCAGGACAACGCCAAGCGTTCCGTGGCGATTGCTCTGCGTAACCGCTGGCGTCGCATGCAGCTCAACGAAGAGCTGCGCCATGAAGTGACCCCGAAAAATATCCTGATGATCGGCCCGACCGGTGTCGGTAAAACTGAAATCGCCCGTCGTCTGGCAAAACTGGCTAACGCGCCGTTCATCAAAGTTGAAGCGACCAAATTCACCGAAGTCGGTTATGTGGGTAAAGAAGTCGATTCTATTATCCGCGACCTGACCGATGCCGCCGTGAAAATGGTGCGCGTACAAGCTATCGAGAAAAACCGTTATCGCGCTGAAGAACTGGCAGAAGAACGTATTCTCGACGTGCTGATCCCACCGGCCAAAAACAACTGGGGACAGACCGAACAGCAGCAGGAGCCGTCCGCTGCCCGTCAGGCATTCCGCAAAAAACTGCGTGAAGGCCAGCTCGATGACAAAGAAATCGAGATCGATCTTGCCGCAGCACCGATGGGCGTTGAAATTATGGCTCCTCCGGGCATGGAAGAGATGACCAGCCAGCTGCAGTCCATGTTCCAGAACCTGGGCGGTCAGAAGCAAAAAGCGCGTAAGCTGAAAATCAAAGACGCCATGAAGCTGCTGATTGAAGAAGAAGCGGCGAAACTGGTTAACCCGGAAGAACTGAAGCAAGACGCTATCGACGCCGTTGAGCAGCACGGGATCGTGTTTATCGACGAAATCGACAAAATCTGTAAGCGCGGCGAGTCTTCCGGTCCGGATGTTTCTCGTGAAGGTGTTCAGCGTGACCTGCTGCCACTGGTAGAAGGTTGCACCGTTTCTACCAAACACGGGATGGTCAAAACTGACCACATTCTGTTTATCGCTTCTGGCGCATTCCAGGTAGCGAAACCGTCTGACCTGATCCCGGAACTGCAAGGTCGTCTGCCGATCCGCGTCGAACTCCAGGCGCTGACCACCAGCGACTTCGAGCGCATTCTGACCGAACCGAATGCCTCTATCACCGTGCAGTACAAAGCACTGATGGCGACCGAAGGCGTGAATATCGAATTTACGGATTCCGGTATTAAGCGTATCGCGGAAGCGGCATGGCAGGTGAACGAATCTACCGAAAACATCGGTGCACGCCGTTTACATACCGTTCTGGAGCGTTTAATGGAAGAGATTTCCTACGACGCCAGCGATTTAAGCGGTCAAACTATCACCATTGACGCAGATTATGTGAGCAAACATCTGGATGCGTTGGTGGCAGATGAAGATCTGAGCCGTTTTATCCTATAATCGCGTTCAATCATTTTCATCATTGTTTGATGGGGCTGAAAGGCCCCATTTTTATTGGCGCGTATTATGACTGAACAACAAATTAGCCGAACTCAGGCGTGGCTGGAAAGTTTACGACCTAAAACCCTCCCCCTCGCCTTTGCTGCAATTATCGTCGGGACGGCGCTGGCATGGTGGCAAGGTCACTTCGATCCGCTGGTCGCCCTGCTGGCACTGATTACCGCCGGGCTATTACAGATCCTTTCTAACCTCGCCAATGATTACGGCGATGCCGTCAAAGGCAGCGACAAACCTGACCGTATCGGACCACTACGTGGTATGCAAAAAGGGGTTATTACCCAGCAAGAGATGAAACGGGCGCTCATCATTACCGTCGTGCTCATCTGTCTCTCCGGACTGGCGCTGGTCGCAGTGGCGTGCCATACGCTGGCCGATTTTGTCGGTTTCCTGATTCTTGGCGGGTTGTCGATCATTGCCGCTATCACCTACACCGTGGGCAATCGTCCTTATGGTTATATCGGTCTGGGTGATATTTCCGTACTGGTTTTCTTTGGCTGGTTGAGCGTGATGGGGAGCTGGTATTTGCAGGCGCATACGTTGATTCCGGCATTGATCCTTCCGGCGACCGCCTGTGGCCTGCTGGCAACAGCGGTTCTGAATATTAATAACCTGCGTGATATCAATAGCGACCGCGAGAATGGCAAAAATACACTGGTGGTGCGCTTAGGTGCAGTAAACGCGCGTCGTTACCATGCCTGCCTGCTGATCGGCTCACTGGTGTGCCTGGCGCTGTTTAATCTCTTTTCGCTGCACAGCCTGTGGGGCTGGTTGTTCCTGCTGGCAACGCCGTTACTGGTGAAACAGGCTCGTTATGTGATGCGTGAAATGGATCCGGTAGCGATGCGACCAATGCTGGAACGCACTGTCAAGGGCGCATTACTGACTAAATTGCTGTTTGTTTTAGGGATATTCCTAAGCCAGTGGGCAGCATAACTGACAAATATCAATTAACAATTGATGATTTTGCCAACAACCCACATAGCGCGATATACTGAAAATTCTCGCAGCAACTGAATGTTAAGCCTATGAAATACGATACTTCCGAGCTTTGTGACATCTATCAAGAAGATGTCAACGTCGTGGAACCGCTGTTCTCCAACTTTGGTGGACGGGCGTCGTTTGGCGGACAAATCATCACGGTAAAATGTTTCGAGGACAACGGGTTGCTGTATGATCTGCTCGAACAGAATGGTCGTGGTCGTGTTCTTGTCGTCGATGGCGGTGGTTCTGTTCGTCGCGCACTGGTCGATGCTGAACTGGCGCGTCTGGCAGTACAAAATGAATGGGAAGGCCTGGTCATTTACGGCGCGGTGCGTCAGGTAGATGACCTGGAAGAGCTGGATATCGGCATCCAGGCGATGGCGGCAATTCCGGTCGGTGCTGTTGGCGAAGGCATTGGCGAAAGCGATGTCCGCGTCAACTTTGGCGGCGTCACCTTCTTCTCCGGCGACCATCTCTATGCCGACAATACCGGGATTATTCTTTCTGAAGATCCGCTGGATATCGAGTGATAAAAAAGGCACCGCAAGGTGCCTTTTTTCTGCGTTACCTGTTGCCTACACAGTAAATCAATTACGCGAAAGATGAAGCGTAATCAGACCTCTTCCATGCGACCCAGCAGGGCCTGCAGACGTTCCTGCCAGCCGTTCTGCTGTTCTTTCAGATGGTTGTTCTCACGCTCCAGCTCTTCGCGCTGATGCTGGGCATTTTGAACTTCCTGCGACAGTGAGTTGTTCTTTTCTTTCAGCTCTTCGATTTCCATCTGCAACAAAGTGATGGTATCAATCGCCTGCTGTACTTTTGCTTCCAGTTTCTCAAACACTTCTAATGACATTGTCATACCTCTCCTGAATTGCAAGGCGTTGATGGATATATATCCTCGTCCCGATTATCGGTGACGCCTTAATAAATACGTGCACGTTTTCGTTAGCTCCGATTGTATGAAGCCGCGCCATCTCTGTCCAGCAGCACGCCTTGCAGATTCCGGTTTGCCACACTTTTCATCCTTCTCCTGGTGACATAACCCACGTGAATCGAAAATGTTAAAAAATTTGTTGCAAGAATGATTTAACAAACGTGCATCATGTAAGAAGATGTGAAACAAATGGCGCGATAACGCTCATTTTATGACGCGGCACACACATTTTGATTTCGATATTTCTCGTTTTTGCTCGTTAACGATAAATTCACAGGATGCCTACAAGCATCGTGAACGTCAGTGACTTTCACGCTTACAACAAACATTAACTCTTCAGGATCCGATTATGAGTCAAACATCAACCTTGAAAGGCCAGTGCATTGCCGAATTCCTAGGAACCGGGTTGTTGATTTTTTTCGGTGTGGGTTGCGTTGCAGCACTTAAAGTCGCTGGTGCGTCTTTTGGTCAGTGGGAAATCAGTGTCATTTGGGGACTAGGGGTGGCAATGGCCATCTACCTGACCGCAGGGGTTTCCGGCGCGCATCTTAATCCCGCTGTCACTATTGCGTTGTGGCTGTTTGCCTGTTTCGACAAGCGAAAAGTTATTCCTTTTATCATTTCACAAGTTGCCGGTGCTTTCTGCGCTGCGGCATTAGTTTACGGGCTTTACTACAATTTATTCCTCGACTTCGAACAGACCCATCATATTGTTCGCGGCAGCGTCGAAAGTGTTGATCTGGCGGGCACATTCTCTACTTACCCTAACCCTCATATCAATTTTGTGCAGGCTTTCGCAGTTGAAATGGTGATTACCGCTATTCTGATGGGGCTGATCCTGGCGCTCACGGACGATGGTAACGGTGTACCGCGTGGGCCATTGGCACCGTTGTTGATTGGTCTACTGATTGCGGTCATCGGCGCATCTATGGGTCCATTGACGGGCTTTGCCATGAACCCAGCACGTGACTTCGGTCCGAAAGTCTTTGCCTGGCTGGCGGGCTGGGGCAAGGTCGCCTTTACCGGCGGCAGAGACATTCCTTACTTCCTTGTGCCGCTTTTTGGCCCTATCGTTGGCGCGATTGTAGGTGCATTTGCCTACCGCAAACTGATTGGCCGCCATTTGCCTTGCGATATCTGTGTTGTGGAAGAAAAGGAGATCACAACTCCTTCAGAACAAAAAGCTTCACTGTAATGTGACTACGGGACAATTAAACATGACTGAAAAAAAATATATCGTTGCGCTCGACCAGGGCACCACCAGCTCCCGCGCAGTCGTGATGGATCACGATGCCAACATCATTAGCGTGTCACAGCGCGAATTTGAGCAAATCTACCCAAAACCAGGCTGGGTAGAACACGACCCAATGGAAATCTGGGCCACCCAAAGCTCTACGCTGGTAGAAGTGCTGGCGAAAGCCGATATCAGTTCCGATCAAATTGCAGCTATTGGGATTACTAACCAGCGAGAAACCACTATCGTCTGGGAAAAAGAAACCGGCAAGCCTATCTATAACGCCATTGTCTGGCAGTGCCGTCGTACCGCTGAGATCTGCGAGCATCTCAAGCGCGATGGCATGGAAGAGTACATTCGTAATAACACCGGTCTGGTCATTGACCCGTACTTCTCTGGCACCAAAGTGAAGTGGATCCTCGACCATGTGGAAGGCTCCCGCGAGCGTGCGCGTCGTGGTGAACTGCTGTTTGGTACGGTTGATACCTGGCTAATCTGGAAAATGACTCAAGGTCGCGTTCACGTGACCGATTACACCAACGCGTCTCGCACCATGTTGTTCAACATCCATACTCTGGACTGGGACGACAAAATGCTCGACGCACTGGATATCCCGCGCGAGATGCTGCCTGAAGTGCGTCGCTCTTCGGAAGTGTACGGTCAGACCAACATCGGCGGTAAAGGCGGCACGCGTATTCCGATCGCCGGGATCGCGGGTGATCAGCAGGCGGCGCTATTCGGTCAGTTGTGCGTTAAAGAAGGGATGGCGAAGAATACCTATGGTACAGGCTGCTTTATGCTGATGAATACCGGTGAGAAAGCGGTGACATCAGAAAATGGCCTGCTGACCACCATCGCCTGTGGCCCGACTGGCGAAGTGAATTATGCGCTGGAAGGCGCGGTATTTATGGCGGGCGCGTCCATTCAGTGGCTGCGCGATGAAATGAAACTGATTAGCGACGCCGACGATTCCGAATACTTTGCCACCAAAGTGCAAAATACCAACGGCGTATATGTCGTTCCGGCCTTTACCGGCCTGGGCGCGCCGTACTGGGATCCGTATGCGCGCGGGGCGATTTTCGGTCTGACTCGTGGGGTGAATGCTAACCACATCATCCGCGCGACGCTGGAGTCTATTGCTTATCAGACGCGTGACGTACTGGAAGCAATGCAGGCCGACTCCGGCATTCGTCTGCACGCACTGCGCGTGGATGGCGGCGCGGTGGCGAACAATTTCCTGATGCAGTTCCAGTCTGACATCCTCGGCACGCGCGTTGAGCGCCCGGAAGTGCGCGAAGTGACCGCATTGGGTGCAGCCTATCTTGCTGGTCTGGCGGTTGGCTTCTGGCAGAACCTTGACGAGCTGCAAGAGAAAGCGGTGATTGAACGCGAGTTCCGCCCTGGCATCGAAACCACCGAGCGTAATTACCGTTACGCAGGCTGGAAAAAAGCGGTTAAACGCGCGATGGCGTGGGAAGAACACGAGGAGTGATGCCAGGCATCTGAACGATTGCCTGATGCTGATCGCCTGATGCGACGCTTACGCGTCTTATCAGGCCTACGAGCCGATGCCATTTTGTGTAGGCGGGATAAGGCGTTCACGCCGCATCCGGCATCATGCAGACTCTGAAACCGTGCGGGGGCAACCCCGCACACATCAATAATCCCTCCCTTCCCCTGTGCTACACTTCGCGCCATTCCTTACTGCTTAGAGTTTGCTATGAGACGAGAACTTGCCATCGAATTTTCCCGCGTCACCGAATCTGCGGCGCTGGCTGGCTACAAATGGTTAGGACGCGGCGATAAAAACACCGCTGACGGCGCGGCGGTAAACGCCATGCGTATTATGCTCAACCAGGTCAACATTGACGGCACCATCGTCATTGGTGAAGGCGAAATCGACGAAGCACCGATGCTCTATATTGGTGAAAAAGTCGGTACTGGTCGCGGCGATGCGGTGGATATTGCTGTTGATCCGATTGAAGGCACGCGCATGACGGCGATGGGTCAGGCTAACGCGCTGGCGGTACTGGCTGTGGGCGATAAGGGCTGCTTCCTCAATGCGCCGGATATGTATATGGAGAAGTTGATCGTCGGACCTGGTGCCAAAGGCGTCATCGACCTGAATCTGCCGCTGGCGGATAACCTGCGCAATGTTGCGGCGGCACTCGGCAAACCGTTAAGCGAACTGACGGTCACTATTCTGGCGAAACCGCGCCACGACGCGGTTATCGCAGAAATGCAGCAACTCGGCGTGCGCGTATTTGCCATTCCTGATGGCGATGTCGCAGCCTCGATTCTCACCTGTATGCCAGACAGCGAAGTTGACGTGCTGTACGGTATTGGCGGCGCGCCAGAAGGTGTGGTGTCTGCGGCGGTGATCCGCGCATTAGATGGCGACATGAATGGCCGTCTGCTGGCACGTCATGACGTCAAAGGCGACAACGAAGAGAATCGTCGCATTGGCGAGCAGGAGCTGGCGCGCTGCAAAGCAATGGGCATTGAAGCCGGTAAAGTACTGCGTCTGGGCGATATGGCGCGTAGCGATAACGTCATCTTCTCTGCCACCGGTATCACCAAAGGCGATCTGCTGGAAGGGATTAGCCGCAAAGGCAATATCGCGACAACCGAAACGCTGCTGATTCGTGGTAAGTCACGCACCATTCGCCGCATTCAGTCGATTCACTATCTGGATCGCAAAGACCCGGAAATGCAGGAGCACATTCTCTGAGTCATTTGATCGATTGAGCCTTCCAGTCCTTCGGGACTGGAATTTTTTTGTCCGGAGAACGAAGATAAGGCAAGTCAATCAAAACAGGAGAGAAACATGGCTGATTGGGTAACAGGCAAAGTCACTAAAGTGCAGAACTGGACCGACGCCCTGTTTAGTCTCACCGTTCACGCTCCGGTACTTCCATTTACCGCCGGACAATTCACCAAACTTGGCCTTGAAATTGACGGCGAACGCGTCCAGCGCGCCTACTCTTACGTTAATTCTCCCGACAATCCCGACCTGGAGTTTTATCTGGTCACCGTCCCTGATGGCAAATTAAGCCCGCGACTGGCGGCGCTAAAACCGGGTGACGAAGTGCAGGTGGTTAGCGAAGCGGCTGGCTTTTTTGTTCTGGATGAAGTACCAGATTGCGAAACGCTATGGATGCTGGCAACCGGTACAGCGATTGGCCCTTATTTGTCGATTCTGCAATTAGGCAAAGATTTAGATCGCTTCAAAAATTTGGTACTGGTTCACGCCGCGCGTTATGCCTCCGACTTAAGCTATTTGCCACTGATGCAGGAACTGGAAAAACGCTACGAAGGAAAACTGCGCATTCAGACGGTTGTCAGTCGGGAAACGGCAGCGGGCTCACTCACCGGGCGAATACCGGCGTTAATTGAAAGCGGTGAACTGGAAAACGCGGTTGGACTGCCAATGAATAAAGAAACCAGCCATGTGATGCTGTGTGGTAATCCACAGATGGTGCGCGATACGCAACAACTGCTGAAAGAGACCCGGCAGATGACGAAACATTTACGTCGCCGACCGGGTCACATGACAGCGGAGCATTACTGGTAAGCGGTTACTTGTCGATAAATGGCACGATCAAGAGATCCGCACTCAACTTATTGATCATCCCGCGATATGCCGGCATCAAACGGTTGATAAACGAGTGGTGGTGACCACAAACAAGGAGGTCACACTGCTCTTTTTGCATAATTTCCAGCAGTGTTTCCGGCATTTCTCCGCGCTCAATGCGCAGTTTCGTTTTCGGCCACTGAATATTTTTCGTCAGCTTATACAGTTTGTTATCTGACTTATCTTTCAATAGTTGAAGAATATCTTCTGTTGCGGGGAAGTAGATACCCGGATACAACTCACTTAAGCCATCATCAATATGAATTAACGTCAGATGAGCGTCATTATGTCTGGCGAGATCCAGGGCTTTGTTCACCAGTAGGGCATCTTCTTCATTCCCGGAAATTGCCACGCCAATGTGTTTATAAGCCATGTTTAACTCCATTAACCAAGTGAACGCAGTGATAACTCAAAAATAATCATCTCGGCCTGGCATGAGAAGGTGAAAGCTGCATCAAGCTCGACTTGCCCCTCCAGATCTTTAATCTTATAGGCCACGCTGGCGCCTTCATCCGCAGAGGATGCAGTGGCTGCAAGCTCTTTCAGTTTGGTCATAAAGGACTCTGCTTCTTCGCGGGTAGCAAAAAAGCGCGAAAGTTTGCTTGTACAGTTGTCGTTATCAATCACCGTACCGATATCAATCGCACATCCTTTAGTACTGCATTTATCTACGACATCTTTCATAGGGCACCTCTGTATATTCGCCTCTCTGTCGATTGCCACTTAAGAATAATGCGCCGTTAAGGGAAGAACAAACAAGTAATGATCTTATGGATTACCATTTTTTTTGATATTGATTAAGGTAAGGAAATGAGGGAGATTTTCCGGGTATCGTCATTTGCAATATGGAAATAACGATACCGGATAAAAATAGCAATAAGAGATATATTGCGGATTAATGGCTTGATTTATTCTCAGACTTATACTTTACGTCCAGGGTATCTTTACCAAATTTATTTGCGCCCTGGGTGCCGACAAATGCGCCAAGATCGATAAGCATCATCACCAGAATCAACGTCGGAATAAACCGCCCCACCGCCCATTGCCACACGCCCGGTAAAATCGCCCAGTTACCCGCCAGAAGCATCCACGCTACAATCATCAGAAATGCCCATGCGCCAGAACGCCCACGATCGTGCAGTCGTTTCACCGTCACTGCCGCTGTCGGCCATAACAGGCACACAAGGCAAAACGCGGCGGTCTGGATATCGAGTAATTTTTTAGCCGCCAGTGAGAAAAGCACCAACATGCCAACGATCCAAAGGCCAATCCAAATCCAGAAATCGCGGCGTCCAATACGCCCTTTAAATGAGAATAACCATTGCTGTATGGTCATGTAAGTTCCTTGATGGTTGTCTTTTCCAGGATTCTACCCTTTTGACAAGGGCGACAGATATCGTTTTAATCGAACCCAGTCATAACAAAAGGTACTGCCGATGAAGTCAGGGTGTTCAGTGTTTTTTCTCTTATCTACCGTGTTATCCGTTAGTGCAACGGTGCACGCACAATCGCCTGGCACGGCAACGACAGCGCCCTACCTGCTGGCTGGCGCCCCCACTTTCGATCTCTCCATCAGCCAGTTTCGAGAAGACTTTAACAGCCAGAACCCCAATCTGCCACTGAACGAATTTCGTGCCATCGACAGCAGCCCCGACAAAGCCAACCTGACTCGCGCCGCCAGTAAAATTAACGAGAACTTGTATGCTTCCACGGCGCTTGAGCGCGGCACCTTAAAAATCAAAAGCATTCAAATTACCTGGCTGCCAATCCAGGGGCCAGAGCAAAAAGCCGCTAAAGCGAAAGCCCAGGAATACATGGCAGCAATGATCCGCACACTCACCCCGCTGATGACCAAAACACAAAGTCAGAAAAAGCTGCAGTCACTCCTTACGGCGGGGAAAAACAAACGTTACTACACTGAGACAGAAGGCGCGTTGCGCTATGTTGTCGCGGACAACGGCGAAAAGGGGCTGACCTTCGCTGTTGAACCGATTAAGCTGGCGCTATCTGAAACGCTGGAAGGGTTGAATAAATGACAAAAAGCAAAGCCTTTGCGCCGATGAATCTCTATACTGTTTCACAGACCTGCTGCCCTGCGGGGCGGCCATCTTCCTTTATTCGCTTATAAGCGTGGAGAATTAAAATGCGACATCCTTTAGTGATGGGTAACTGGAAACTGAACGGCAGCCGCCACATGGTTCACGAGCTGGTTTCTAACCTGCGTAAAGAGCTGGCAGGTGTTGCTGGCTGTGCGGTTGCAATCGCACCACCGGAAATGTACATCGATATGGCGAAGCGTGAAGCTGAAGGCAGCCACATCATGCTGGGTGCGCAGAACGTGGATCTGAACCTGTCCGGCGCATTCACCGGTGAAACCTCTGCTGCTATGCTGAAAGACATCGGCGCACAGTACATCATCATCGGTCACTCTGAACGTCGTACTTACCACAAAGAGTCTGACGAACTGATCGCGAAAAAATTCGCTGTGCTGAAAGAGCAGGGTCTGACTCCGGTTCTGTGCATCGGCGAAACTGAAGCTGAGAACGAAGCGGGCAAAACTGAAGAAGTTTGCGCACGTCAGATCGACGCAGTGCTGAAAACTCAGGGTGCGGCAGCATTCGAAGGCGCAGTTATCGCTTACGAACCAGTATGGGCAATCGGTACTGGCAAATCTGCAACTCCGGCGCAGGCGCAGGCTGTTCACAAATTCATCCGCGATCACATCGCTAAAGTTGACGCTGATATCGCTGAACAAGTGATCATCCAGTACGGCGGTTCTGTAAACGCGTCTAACGCTGCTGAACTATTCGCTCAGCCGGACATCGACGGCGCGCTGGTTGGCGGAGCTTCTCTGAAAGCTGACGCCTTCGCAGTGATCGTTAAAGCTGCAGAAGCGGCTAAACAGGCTTAAGTCTGACAGGTGCCGGATTTCACATCCGGCACTTAACTTTTCTTAACTGCTTGCCTTAACGCAAAATCTCACACTGATGATCCTGAATCTCCTCGGCTGAAGCACGATTCAGCGTCAGCAGATTACGCTGTGTCGCCAGTAATACAAACGAGTTGTCACTCTGCCGTACCATCGCCAGCCCGTAACTTCCCATATGTTCCCGCGCTTCTGGCACTTCTTCCGCCAGCATCATAAACGGACTACGTTGTACCAGTTCGCTTTCGGTTACCCGACGCGCCAGATATTCATGCCCTTGTAATCCGCCCGGCAGCGGCAACCAGCGGCTGCTGATGTTCGCCAGGTTATTATCCAGTTGTTCGCGCACATCAGGACGGATGCAAGAGATATGAATATGAAAATGGTTTTGCGTGCGTCCCGTTCGGGAGTTAATCGCCAACGAGACCGCGCGATCGGGAACCGGCTGACCATATTTTTTACTCATAAAATCACGCGCCTGCCAGGCCAGCCAAAAGAAGTTCGGCGTTGCAGGATCGGTCAGCAAAGGACTTTCAGTGCCGTTAATACGATACGTTGGCATCAACAGATATTGCAGTGGTCCGTTAATGTCTTTTAAAACCACATATCCGGCATCGGGTTTGACTTCCACACATGGCGAAGGATTTTGGTTTTGCTGCTGGTTGGGCAAACATTGCTCAAGGACAATCTTACGTAACACATCCGAATCACCGGTAAATTTCCAGTAGCCGATACCCGCAGCAACGGCGATAACTATCATCACCAAAATGAGAATAACCGTTTTTTTCATCGTTTTTTCCCTGTACCTCAAAGAGATGCAAGGGTAACGCAAAATCGCGACAAATAAAAAACCCGGTCGCGAGATGCCACCGGGTCTGGTTATCGTCAACAAAATTAACGTTTGCTGATTTGGTCAAACGTACCGCCGTTAGAGAAATGCTCTTTTTGCGCTTTCGTCCAGCCGCCGAACTCTTCATCAATGGTGAATAACTTCAGCTTCGGAAAAGCATTTTCATACTTTTTCGCCACGTCAGGATCGCGCGGACGGTAATAGTTTTTGGCTGCAATCTCCTGACCTTCTGGCGAGTAGAGATATTTCAGATAGGCTTCTGCCACCTCTTTGGTGCCTTTTTTCTCCACCACTTTATCGACAACCGATACCGTCGGCTCCGCGAGAATAGACTCACTCGGCGTGACGATTTCGAACTTATCTTTCCCCAGTTCATTCGTTGCCAGCAGTGCTTCGTTTTCCCAGGCGATCAGCACGTCACCAATCCCGCGCTCGACAAAAGTATTTGTTGAACCACGCGCACCAGAGTCCAGCACTTCCACGTTTTTATACAATGACTGCACAAAATCCTGCGCCTTTGCCTGATCGTTATTGTTGTGGTGCAGGGCATATCCCCACGCCGCCAGGTAGTTCCAGCGTGCACCGCCAGAGCTTTTCGGGTTAGGCGTGATTACCGAAACACCCGGTTTAACCAGGTCGTTCCAGTCATGGATTTGCTTCGGATTGCCCTTACGAACCAGGAAGACAATGGTGGAGGTATACGGCGCGGAGTTATCCGGCAGACGTTTGATCCACTCTTTATCAATTCGACCACGTTCAGCAATCGCATCTACGTCGTAAGCCAGCGCCAGCGTAACAACGTCAGCTTCTATCCCGTTGATTACCGATGTTGCCTGTTTCCCTGAACCACCGTGCGACTGACGAATCACCACGTTATCGCCGGTTTGCTGTTTCCAGTGGGCGCTGAAGGCTTTGTTGTATTGTTCGTATAACTCGCGCGTTGGATCATACGAAACGTTAAGTAACTGAATATCCTTTGCCATCACGCTGGTCGCTGCCAGCAAAAATGTTAATCCTACGCCCCACTTGTTCATCGCCCGGCTCTCTTATGTTGTGTTGTGATAAGCAAAGCGTGCCAGAAGGTGAACCAAACATTAAAGAATAAAAAAAGATTGGCTATAACTTGTGGGTATATGTTGGGGAGTTAAAAAGGCGGAAGAAATCCGCCTCATATTGCTGACAAAGTGCGCTTTGTTCATGCCGGATGCGGCGTGAACGCCTTATCCGGCCTACAAAATCTTGCAAACTCAATAGATTGCACAATTCATGTAGGCCTGATAAGCGAAGCGCATCAGGCATTTTTGCTTCTGTCATCGGTTTCAGGCGAAAGAAATCTGCCCGAAATCATTAATACAGTTTTTTCGCGCAGTCCAGCCAGTCACCTTTGAACGGACGCTTCATGTTTTCGATAGCGTCGATGATGTCATGGTGAACCAGTTGTTCATTCTGAATACCTACGCAGCGACCGCCGTAACCAGCCAGTAGCAGTTCAATAGCGTAAGCGCCCATACGGGAAGCCAGAATACGGTCGTAAGGCACCGGAGAACCACCACGCTGGATGTGACCCAGCACAGTTGCGCGGGTTTCACGACCGGTTTCTTTCTCGATGAAATGCGCCAGTTCGTCAACATCACACATATGTTCGGTAATCGCCACAATTGCGTGTTTTTTACCTTTCGCGATACCCGCTTTGATTTCATTTACCAGGTCATCGCGGCTGAATTCAACTTCCGGAACCACCACAAATTCACAACCACCGGCAATGGCCGCAGCCAGCGTCAGATCGCCACAGTAACGACCCATCACTTCCACCACAGAAATACGCTGGTGAGAAGAAGAGGTGTCACGCAGACGGTCGATGGCTTCCACAACGGTGCTCAGAGCAGTGAAGAAACCGATAGTGTAGTCAGTACCTTTGATGTCGTTGTCGATGGTGCCCGGCAGGCCGATGCACGGGAAGCCCATTTCGGTCAGACGCATTGCACCCATGTAGGAACCGTCACCGCCGATAACCACCAGCGCATCGATACCACGTTTTTTCAGGTTTTCGATAGCCACGGCGCGGATGTTCTCGTCGCGGAATTCCGGGAAGCGCGCAGAACCGAGGAACGTACCGCCACGGTTGATCATGTCAGACACGCTGTAACGGTCTAGCTGTACCATACGGTCTTCATAGAGACCCAGATAGCCGTCATAAATGCCCATTACTTCCAGACCTTCTGTCAGCGCAGAACGAACAACCCCGCGAATTGCGGCGTTCATGCCTGGCGCATCACCGCCGCTTGTCAACACACCGATTTTCTTAATCATGACTACCTCTGAACTTTGGAATGCAAAATGAAATCTGTTGCCGGAAGTCTTCTTGCACATCGAAGTGATCCAACGAATGTGCAAATAGTATAACAATCACTTCCTGCTGAATTGATTCAGGTCAGGCCAAATGGCGGTATTTTATACACAAAATGCGGGTCTGGCTCTCTTTTATACTGATTATGAAAGCATAGACCGTTTACCCTCCCTGGGTACGACGGAACAAGGGTCCTGATGAATAATCACATCCGATCCCGGAAAACGCCGTAAAATAGCCTGCTCTACCTGATCCGCCACCATATGCGCCTGAACCAAAGGCAGAGAGTCTTCCATTTCCAAATGAATCTGAATAAAGCGGGTCGGCCCTGACTGCCGCGTACGAAGATCGTGAGCGCCGCTAACTCCCGGCCAGGAAGTCACGATATCAATAATTTCTTGCCGTTCCTCATCGGGCAGCGCGCGATCCAGTAATGACTGTACCGCCTCATACCCCATGCGTAACGCGCTATATAAAATATAGATGCCGATTCCCAATGCAAACAGGGCATCAGCACGATGCCAGCCATACCAGGACAACCCCAGCGCCAGCAGAATCGCACCGTTCATCATAACATCGGACTGATAATGTAGCATATCTGCCCGCACTGCCTGGCTCTGTGTCCTGCGCACGACCCAACGCTGAAACGAAACAAGGATAATCGTACAAATCAGCGCCACAATAGTCACGAGAACCCCGACGCCGGGGTCTGTCATCGGCGTCGGAGAAACCAAATGCTGAATACCAGTCAAAAACAGGAACAGCGCCGAACCGGAGATAAACATACTTTGCGCCAGCGCCGCGAGGGACTCGGCTTTACCGTGACCAAACGAGTGATTGTCGTCGGCAGGTTGCAGCGAGTAACGCACCACCAGTAAATTCGTCAACGACGCGCCAATATCCACCAACGAATCCACCAGCGCGGCAAGAATACTCACCGAACCGGTATACCACCATGCAAAAATTTTAATCAGCAATAGCAGCGAAGCCATCGCCGTCGCAGCAATCGCCGCCCGGCTGACCAGCCGTCCATAAGATTGATTCATAAATACTCCCGCTATCAACTGACGGTAGTATAACGGAAGCAAATCATCTGCAATGCATCAAGCAACAGGCAAATTGAAGATAAAAAAAACCCCCACATCATGTGGGGGAAGACAGGGATGGTGTCTATGGCAAGGAAAACAGGGTTTACTACTGGGAACGTGAGTTGCTACTACTCAATAGCTTCAACGATGAACTTTTTTGCCATTGCGTCACGTCGCGCAACTGCTCCATTCGTTGTTGATGTTTCTCGTTTAAAACCGCTTGCTGCTCTGGCGTTAACAGGTGATACATTTGGTTGCGGACTTTAGCCATCTCAACCTGGCGAGCGATCTGTTCTTTCGCCATTTTTTCTGCCTGAGCGCGCACAGCGTTTTCATCAAAATTTTCTGCGGTGACAAGGCGATGCATTGTCTCCACTTCGCTAACATTAACAGGAGGCTGTTCGTGCCGGGCCTGTTGCATAAGATCTCGCATCTGCTGACGCTGATGTTCGGTTAAACTTATGCCGTCGAACATATGGCTCTGCGTACTGCGCTGCGCAAGTTCTTCGCCCGGATGCCAGTTATCGCCTGAACCGACTTCAGCAGCGTGGCTTAATGAACTGACTGCCAGCGTTGAGGCCATGACGGCAGCGGTAACTATGCGCATCATTTGCTCCCAAAATCTTTCTGTCGCGATTTAACGATAGAGAGTTTACGATTCAGGCTGCAAACATGCGTCAGGGGGTGTAAAACAACGTAAAGTCATGGATTAGCGACGTCTGATGACGTAATTTCTGCCTCGGAGGTATTTAAACAATGAATAAAATCCTGTTAGTTGATGATGACCGAGAGCTGACTTCCCTGTTAAAGGAGCTGCTCGAGATGGAAGGCTTCAACGTAATTGTTGCCCACGATGGGGAGCAGGCGCTTGATCTTCTGGACGACAGCATTGATTTACTTTTGCTTGATGTCATGATGCCGAAGAAAAATGGTATCGACACATTGAAGGCACTTCGCCAGACACACCAGACGCCTGTCATTATGTTAACGGCACGCGGCAGTGAACTTGATCGCGTCCTCGGCCTTGAGTTAGGCGCTGATGACTATCTCCCGAAACCGTTTAACGACCGTGAGCTGGTGGCTCGTATTCGCGCGATCCTGCGCCGTTCCCACTGGAGCGAGCAACAGCAAAACAACGACAACGGTTCACCGACGCTTGAAGTTGATGCCTTAGTGCTGAATCCAGGCCGTCAGGAAGCCAGCTTCGATGGGCAAACGCTGGAGTTAACCGGTACTGAATTTACCCTACTCTATTTGCTGGCACAGCATCTGGGTCAGGTGGTTTCTCGTGAACACTTAAGCCAGGAAGTGCTGGGCAAACGCCTGACGCCTTTCGACCGCGCTATCGATATGCACATCTCCAACCTGCGTCGTAAGCTGCCGGATCGTAAAGACGGTCACCCGTGGTTTAAAACCTTGCGTGGTCGCGGCTATCTGATGGTTTCCGCTTCATGATAGGCAGCTTAACCGCGCGCATCTTCGCCATCTTCTGGCTGACGCTGGCGCTGGTGTTGATGTTGGTTTTGATGTTACCCAAGCTCGATTCACGCCAGATGACCGAGCTTCTGGATAGCGAACAGCGTCAGGGGCTGATGATTGAGCAGCATGTCGAAGCGGAACTGGCGAACGATCCACCCAACGATTTAATGTGGTGGCGCCGTCTGTTCCGTGCCATTGATAAGTGGGCACCACCGGGGCAGCGTTTGTTACTGGTGACCACCGAAGGCCGCGTGATTGGCGCAGAACGCAGCGAAATGCAGATCATTCGCAACTTTATTGGCCAGGCCGATAACGCCGATCACCCGCAGAAGAAAAAGTATGGCCGCGTGGAACTGGTCGGTCCGTTCTCCGTGCGTGATGGCGAAGATAATTACCAACTGTATCTGATTCGTCCGGCCAGCAGTTCTCAATCCGATTTCATTAACTTACTGTTTGACCGCCCGCTATTACTGCTGATTGTCACCATGTTGGTCAGTACGCCGCTGCTGTTGTGGTTGGCCTGGAGTCTGGCAAAACCGGCGCGTAAGCTGAAAAACGCTGCCGATGAAGTCGCCCAGGGAAACTTACGCCAGCATCCGGAACTGGAAGCGGGGCCACAGGAATTTCTTGCCGCAGGTGCCAGTTTTAACCAGATGGTCACCGCGCTGGAGCGCATGATGACCTCTCAGCAGCGCCTGCTTTCTGATATCTCTCACGAGCTGCGCACGCCGCTGACGCGTCTGCAACTGGGTACGGCGTTACTGCGCCGTCGTAGTGGTGAAAGTAAGGAACTGGAGCGTATTGAAACCGAAGCGCAACGTCTGGACAGCATGATCAACGACCTGTTGGTGATGTCACGTAATCAGCAGAAAAACGCGCTGGTGAGCGAGACCATCAAAGCCAACCAGTTGTGGAGCGAAGTGCTGGATAACGCAGCGTTCGAAGCGGAGCAGATGGGCAAGTCGTTTACCGTTAACTTCCCGCCTGGGCCGTGGCCGCTGTACGGCAACCCGAACGCCCTGGAAAGCGCGCTGGAAAACATTGTTCGTAATGCCCTGCGTTATTCCCATACGAAGATTGAAGTGGGCTTTGCGGTAGATAAAGACGGTATCACCATTACGGTGGACGACGATGGTCCTGGCGTCAGCCCGGAAGATCGCGAACAGATTTTCCGTCCGTTCTATCGCACTGATGAAGCACGCGATCGTGAATCTGGCGGTACAGGTCTGGGGCTGGCGATTGTCGAAACCGCCATTCAGCAGCACCGTGGTTGGGTTAAAGCTGAAGACAGCCCGCTGGGCGGTTTACGGCTGGTAATTTGGCTGCCGCTGTATAAGCGGAGTTAAACTCCGCGCAGGCCGGATAGGCGTTTACGCCGCATCCGGCGTTTGAGCAGGATGCCTGATGCGACGCTGATCGCGTCTTATCAGGTCTACTCTTCGGGGGTTATTTCCCCCACAAACGCCGCGAATTATCTTCAATCTTGCCGCTAAGTCGGCGCTTCTGCATCGTCCGCGTCCAGCTTTTCGACAGCCCGGCAGCGGAGAGTAAACGGTGATACTGCTCGTCATCAAACGGCATATGCCATGCGATAGCTATTGCCTCCTGCACGGTGACATCGCTGACGCGAGAAACCAGCTCCAGCGGAGCATCCGCAGATACCAACCCCGGCGCAATCACGCTATACAGCCAGCCAACTTTACCGGCGTTTTGCATCAACTGCGCCATATCGCTGATGTCAAAATGGTAATTGAGTTTGTAACACGGGGAGCGCGGCTGGGTGACCTGAATTAATGCCTCACCCCAGCGGAAAATATCACCAATATAAACATTGCTTTCCGTCAGGCCGTCGGTTGAGAGGTTTTCACCAAACGCAGGCGCAACAAACAAATCTGCCTGTTCAGGAAATTCCCGCGCCCAGAAGAGATAATGCTCGCGAGGATAATGACACAGCGCCCTGTCCGGCCCACCGTGAACTATTTTCTCTGCCTGCTCGTCACCTTCCAGCCCCAGCTCTGTCAACATCAACTCGCCATCGACCTGGATTTTCGCAATCGCGCTGGGTTTGCTTTCGGGATAAGCCTGTATTTTGCCTGTGTATACATCAACCGGATATCGCATCTGTTCCCTCTCCACCGAGAAATTTCCCCATTAGACCATATTTATTTTACGTCAGGCGCGCAAAATGAGAGCACGGTTCACATGACGACGTCTTAGAAATGTTATCAATGAGATGAATTTGAAACGCCATTTCATTATCAGGAGTGTACAACGTGACCGAGCAAACACAGTTTTCTGGCGTCTGGTGTCCTTCCATTACGCCAATGGATAAAGACGGTAATGTGGATCTTAACGGACTGAAGAAGCATCTGCAGCGGCTAACAGAAGCCAATATTGATGTGATATTGCTGATGGGCAGCATTGGTGAATTTGCCTCTTTCACTCTCGAAGAGAGACTCATACTTATCCGCGAAGCGCGTTCCATGAGCACATTAAAAATGGTCGCTAACGTTTCTTCCACCTGCACACACGATGTGCTGATGATGGCGCAAGAGGCGTATCGCACAGGCTATGATGCAGTGATGATCCTCCCGCCTTACTACTACGGCCAGACGGCAAAACAATTATTAAGCTATTTCCGCCATCTGGGTCGCGAATTACAGGGCAAATGGTTCGCATATAACTTCCCGGCAAGAACCGGTTGTGATTTAACCCCTGACCTGGTCGCCACGCTGGCGAGTGAATTTCCTGACTTTGCCGGAATTAAAGATACCGTCGATTGCCAGTCACACACCCGCAGCATGATTCAGGCAACCCAGGCAGTTCGTTCTGATTTTGCAGTGCTTTCGGGCTATGACGAGTATTACATTCCTAATCTGCTGGCAGGCGGCGCGGGAATAATATCCGGCCTGAACAACGTTATGCCGGAGCTGTTTGTCGAAGCCCGTGAAGCCTTCAAACGCGGCGACCTGGCGGCTTTACCAGAGATTCAGCAACAGATTGGCACTTATATGTCCATCTACGCCATTGGTGAGGATTTTGTCACTACTATCAAGACGGTGGTATCGCGTAAGTTTGGCTATTGCACTGGCGTATCACGCAATGCGGGTGGTGAGTTAAGCGAAAGTGAATGTCGAACGATTGATGAAGTCTTTGTCAGATAACGCAAAAGGCCGGATGACTACAAATCATCCGGCCTCTTGATTTATATGGATGGAGATTACTTCACCGTACCCAATATTTCGATTTTCGCCGCTCTGGCTTTAACTTTGCGCGACCAGACAGAAGTCAGAATCGGCACCAGAATCGAGGTCACAATCACTGACGTCGCCACCAGCGAAGTTGCCGCTGGCGCCATTGGTTTAAAGGCGGGGATCATTTCAGCAATCAGTACCGGCGTCGCCACCGCAGCACCGGCAGAACTGGAAGCCGCGATTCCGGCTGTACCATCGCCACCGCCAATCAATTTATCGGCAATAATCAACGGAATACCGGTCACGACGATCACCGCCACACCCAGCAAGATCCCCAGCAAACCGGTCTGAGCAATCACGGTTAAATCAATGGTATTGCCCAGCGCAAAGGCAAAGAACGGGATCAGCGTCTGTACGGCTTTGCTGAAAAATTCTCGCAGCTCAGGGTCAAGGTTCCCTAACGCAAAGCCGACGAGGAACGGTAATACCGCACCGACGAAAACATGCGGTTCAAACGATGCAATCCCGGCAGTCCCCAGAATAATCATCGTCATAAGCGGCCCGGATTCCAGCGACATTAATACAAACGCCCCGGCCTCTTCTTTAGTGCCATACTGCTGCATGATCGAAGCGTAAAGTCCGCCGTTGGTCATATCCATCGCCGCCACCAGCGCCAGCGTTGAAAGTCCGGCAAAGAATCCAACTTCAACACCATGTTCAGGAATAATGCGTGAAGCAATTGCCGCAACCACCCACGCCACAGCAATTTTAGTTACCACCAGCGTACCGGATTTACGCAATACCGTTCCCGTCGCACTTAATTTTATCGATGCCCCCATGCAGAAAAACCACACCGCCAGAATCGGCACCGTGCCGGTAATCATTCCATTTGTGAATGAACCAAAGTATTTTCCCGCCCCTGGCGAGAAAGTGTGACACAGTGCGCCAAGGAACAGCGGGACGAGCATCATCCCTCCTGGGATTTTCTCTATCGTGTGTTTTATCTGCATTTTCATCACCTATCGGCATATTTTTATAGGCTGATGCATAAGTCCTTCACGATGCATCAGTGTTGATGGAAATGAAGATAGACATTCAACAGAGCAATAAAAGTGATCAAAACCACATCAATTGAAACGTTGTTTTATTTTTATAGGATCATTGTTTTTATTTTGAAATTGATCACAAAAAAACCACCGCTATGTGCGATGGTTTGTTTTTTATGCTGAAAAACGGCGTAAACGCCTCATTGCAGTAGGCAATATGCGATTATTTTTTCGCCGCGAAACGTGCCGCAGCTTCGTCCCAGTTCACCACATTCCAGAACTCTTTGATGTAGTCCGGACGGCGGTTCTGGAATTTCAGGTAGTAAGCGTGTTCCCACACATCCAGACCCAGAACAGGGAAGCCGGAAGCGCCAGAAATGGCTTCGCCCATCAGCGGGGAGTCCTGATTAGCAGTAGAAACCACCGCCAGTTTATCGCCTTTAAGCACCAGCCATGCCCAGCCGGAACCAAAGCGGGAAGCTGCCGCTTTCTCAAATTCTGCTTTGAAGTTATCAACGGAACCGAAATCACGTTCGATAGCCGCTTTCAGGTCGCCCTGCAAAGTCGTGCCTTTTTTCAGACCTTTCCAGAACAGGCTGTGGTTGGCGTGACCACCAGCGTTGTTGCGCAGCACGGTTTTTTTGTCTGCTGGCAGCTGATCCAGTTTGGTGATCAGCTCTTCAACCGGCAGGTTGGCGAATTCTGGCAGGCTTTCCAGCGCCGCATTGGCGTTGTTGACGTAAGTCTGATGGTGCTTGGTGTGGTGGATTTCCATGGTCTGCTTATCGAAGTGCGGTTCCAGGGCATCGTAAGCATACGGCAGGGATGGCAGGGTATAGCTCATATTCATCTCCAGTATTGTCGGGCGGCCGATTGTTAATGCCGCGTAAGCAGTTGGTTCATTATAGTTAATTAAATGATATTGAAAATGATTATCAATGCCGTACTTTTCATAGGGGAATGGTTTTGCAGGGAAATGTCCGAGATGTGAACCAAATCACCCACTTAATGCCGTGATTGCCAGTAAATCGACAACGGCGGCAACAGGCGAAAGGTTAATCGACAGCACGATTTTTACACTCATCTCGTCGGAGATGTGACGCGACGAAAAATGATGAGGATAAGAAGATGAGTAACGCGATTACGATGGGGATATTTTGGCATTTGATCGGCGCGGCCAGTGCAGCCTGTTTTTACGCTCCGTTCAAAAAAGTAAAAAAGTGGTCATGGGAAACCATGTGGTCTGTCGGTGGGATTGTTTCGTGGATTATTCTGCCGTGGGCCATCAGCGCCATGCTACTACCTGATTTCTGGGCATATTACAGCTCGTTCAGTCTCTCTACCCTGCTGCCTGTTTTTCTGTTCGGCGCTATGTGGGGGATTGGTAATATCAACTACGGTCTGACCATGCGTTATCTCGGCATGTCGATGGGGATAGGTATCGCCATTGGCATTACGTTGATCGTCGGTACGCTGATGACGCCAATTATCAACGGCAATTTCGATGTGCTGATTAACACCGACGGTGGGCGCATGACGTTGCTCGGCGTACTGGTGGCGTTGATTGGCGTGGGGATTGTGACTCGCGCCGGGCAGTTGAAAGAGCGCAAAATGGGCATTAAAGCCGAAGAGTTCAACCTGAAAAAAGGGCTGGTGCTGGCGGTAATGTGCGGCATTTTCTCTGCCGGGATGTCTTTTGCGATGAACGCCGCAAAACCGATGCATGAAGCGGCTGCCGCGCTGGGTGTTGATCCACTGTATGTCGCTCTGCCAAGCTATGTTGTCATCATGGGTGGCGGCGCGATCATCAACCTCGGTTTCTGTTTTATTCGTCTGGCAAAAGTGAAAGATTTGTCGCTAAAAGCCGACTTCTCGCTGGCAAAACCGCTGATCATCCACAACGTATTGCTCTCGGCACTGGGGGGGTTGATGTGGTATCTGCAATTCTTTTTCTATGCCTGGGGACACGCCCGCATTCCGGCGCAGTATGACTACATCAGTTGGATGCTGCATATGAGTTTCTACGTATTGTGCGGCGGTATCGTCGGGCTGGTGCTGAAAGAGTGGAACAATGCGGGACGCCGTCCGGTTACCGTATTGAGCCTCGGTTGTGTGGTGATTATTGTCGCCGCCAACATCGTCGGCATGGGCATGGCAAGTTAATCTTTCTGGGAATTGCGATGACGCCACTGGCTGGGCGTCATCCCGGTCTCCCGGGTAAACACCACCGAAAAGTAGTTACTGTCTTCAAAGCCACATTCTGTCGAAATATCACTGATTAACAGGCGGCTATGCTGGAGAAGATATTGCGCATGGCACACTCTGACCTGCCGCAGATATTGATTGATGGTCATCCCGGTCTGCTGGCGAAATTGCTGGCGCAAGACGCGTTCACTGCACGCCGCCTCATCACAGAATTTATCCAGCGCAAAAGGACTTTTCAGGCTGGCCGCCAGTCGGGTAATCAGCTTATCCAGCAACGTTTCGCTGGATGTTGGCGGTAACGAATCACTGGTGTAGCGATGACGTTTCAAAAGCATCACCAACTGCCCGAACAGTAACTCCGCCATTTCGTTGGCAAACGGCGCGGGCTGATTGCTTTCGTGCTCAAGCTGCCCGATAACCTGCCGCACCAGCGCCATGCCCGCACTGCCTAAACGCCAGTGTGGTTGTCCTGCGCTGGCGTTAAACCCTGGAATCGCTCCCTGCCAGTCGAGATTAAGCGTCAGCCGCTCCGGGCAATAAATAATGTTCTGCAAAACCAGATCGTTAACGGAAGCGTAGGAGTGTTTATCGTCTGCGTGGATATAAAAGAGATCGCCACGAGTAATACGATGAGGACGATCGTTGAGCACGTGCAAACCGTTACCGCGCCAGACGATCACCAGTTCACAAAAATCATGTGTATGCTCGGCAAAGACATCCTGCGGATAACGATCAGCCACAGCGACCGCCTGCTGTTCGCTGGCAAAAAAATCTTTTTTACGAAGGACAAACTGATGAGCCACCGTGCCACCTCAGCCAGAAGACGTGTTTGATTATTCATAAACTGGCGTGGAAATACGTTGAGAAGATTCGCGTTATTGCAGAAAGCCATCCCGTCCCTGACGAATATCACGCGGTGACCAGTTAAACTCTCGGCGAAAAAGCGTCGAAAAGTGGTTACTGTCGCTGAATCCGCAGCGATAGGCGATGTCAGTAACGCTGGCCTCGCTGTGGCGTAACAGATGACGCGCTTTCACCAACCGTAAACGGTTAAGGTAACGCTGGGGCGTCAAACCAGTTTGCTGTTTTAACTGACGATGCAATGTACGTAGTGACAAAGAAAATTGATCCGCCATCATTTCCCAATTCACCTCGTCGGCAAAATGCTCTTCCAGCCAGGCCAACAACAAGTTCAGACGCGATTCGCGACTTTCCATGCTCTCCTGCAAACTGTTTTTACGCAGCAAGAGCAGTAATTGCATAAACAAAATCTCACCGCTGGCTTTCGAGGGTAAATCATTCGTTCTTTCCTGCTGTTCCAGTTGCGAAACCAGTTGCCGTACCTGCTGCAATATGCTGTGGCTCACGCGCCAATGGGACGGATATTGCCCGTCTTGTTCTTGCGGCAGAAGCTGATGCAGCCCGGCGAGAAACTGAAATCTATCCGGTGAGCGATACAGCACATTGGTCAAATACAGATTGTCCGTATGTTCGTATAAATGCCGATCATGATCGCGCACGAAACAGATTGTTCCACCGGAGATGGTATAAGGCTGCCCATTGAAAATGTGGATACCCGTGCCGTGTTCGACAATCACAATCTCATGGAAATCATGGTGATGTTCAGGAAAATCCACCTGTGGAAGCCGGGGTTCTATTGCCACAGACACGTTACCAGACGGAAAAAAATCCACGCAATGTAATACGTCCATATAAACCTCCTGATGCCGTCAACATGGCGGAATAGTAATCAAGCGATTTGGTTCTTACCTTAAATTTTCGACAGCAAAACACGTAAAAAATGTCTATTTTTCAAGATAAAGCGTGATTTTTCAGAAAATGCGGCAAACATCACACCACCACAATTCTGAAAATTGTGAACGCTATCACGTTCATCTTTCCCTGGTTGCCAGTGGTGTATTTTCCTGTCAGTAACGAGAAGGTAGCGAAGTCGGGCGCTTCTTAGACTGGGCGTAATGAAACCTAGAAGGATCTCATTATGACCTTTCGCTACTGCGTCGCTGTTGATCTCGGCGCATCCAGTGGGCGCGTAATGCTGGCGCGTTACCACCGTGAATGTCGCAGCCTGACGCTGCGTGAAATCCATCGTTTTACCAATGGGCTGTATTACCAGAGCGGTTATGCCACCTGGGATGTCGATAGTCTGGAAAACGCCATTCGCTTTGGGTTAAACAAGGTGTGCGAGGAAGGGATTCGTATCGATAGCATCGGTATTGATACCTGGGGCGTGGACTATGTGCTGCTGGATCAACACGGTCAGCGCGTCGGTTTACCGATTGCCTATCGTGATAGCCGCACTCACGGGCTGATGACATTGGCACAGCAGCAACTCGGCAAACGCGATATTTATCAGCGTAGCGGCATCCAGTTTCTGCCCTTCAATACGATCTATCAGTTGCGTGCGCTGACGGCGCAACAACCTGAACTTATTCCACAAATCGCTCACGCTCTGCTGATGCCGGATTACTTCAGTTATCGCCTGACCGGCAAGATGAACTGGGAGTACACCAACGCCACGACCACGCAACTGGTCAATATCAATAGCGACGACTGGGACGAGTCGCTACTGGCGTGGAGTGGGGCCAACAAAGCCTGGTTTGGTCGCCCGACACATCCGGGTAATGTCATAGGTCACTGGATTTGCCCGCAGGGTAATGAGATTCCGGTGGTCGCCGTTGCCAGCCATGATACCGCCAGCGCGGTTATCGCCTCGCCGTTAAATGGTTCACGCGCCGCGTATCTCTCTTCTGGCACCTGGTCATTGATGGGCTTCGAAAGCCAGACGCCATTCACCGATGATGCGGCGCTGGCAGCCAACATCACCAATGAAGGCGGGGCGGAAGGTCGCTATCGGGTGCTGAAAAATATTATGGGCTTATGGCTGCTTCAGCGAGTGCTTCAGGAGCGGCAAATCAACGATCTTCCGGCGCTTATCGCCGCGACACAGGCACTTCCGGCTTGCCGCTTCATCATCAATCCCAATGACGATCGCTTTATTAATCCTGACGAGATGTGCAGCGAAATTCAGGCAGCGTGTCGGGAAACGGCGCAACCGATCCCAGAAAGTGATGCTGAACTGGCGCGCTGTATTTTCGACAGTCTGGCGCTGCTGTATGCCGACGTACTGCACGAACTGGCGCAGCTACGCGGTGAAGACTTCTCTCAACTGCATATTGTCGGCGGCGGCAGCCAGAACGCACTGCTCAACCAGTTGTGTGCCGATGCCTGCGGTATTCGGGTGATCGCCGGGCCAGTTGAAGCCTCGACGCTCGGCAATATCGGCATCCAGTTAATGACGCTGGATGAACTCAACAATGTGGATGATTTCCGTCAGGTCGTGAGCGCCACCGCGAATCTGACCACCTTTACCCCTAATCCTGACAGTGAAATTGCCCACTATGTGGCGCGGATTCACTCTACACGACAGACAAAGGAGCTTTGCGCATGACCACTCAACTGGAACAGGCCTGGGAACTGGCGAAACAGCGTTTCGCGGCGGTAGGGATTGATGTCGAGGAGGCGCTGCGCCAACTTGATCGCTTACCCGTTTCAATGCACTGCTGGCAGGGCGATGATGTTTCTGGTTTTGAAAACCCGGAAGGTTCGCTGACTGGTGGGATTCAGGCCACAGGTAATTATCCGGGTAAAGCGCGTAATGCCAGCGAGCTACGAGCCGATCTGGAACAGGCTATGCGGCTGATTCCGGGGCCGAAACGGCTTAATTTACATGCTATCTATCTGGAATCAGACACGCCAGTCTCGCGCGATAAAATCAAACCAGAGCATTTCAAAAACTGGGTTGAATGGGCGAAAGCCAATCACCTCGGTCTGGACTTTAACCCCTCCTGTTTTTCGCATCCGCTAAGTGCCGATGGCTTTACGCTCTCGCATCCCGACGACCGCATTCGCCAGTTCTGGATTGACCACTGCAAAGCAAGCCGTCGCGTTTCGGCCTATTTTGGCGAGCAACTTGGCACGCCATCGGTGATGAACATCTGGATCCCGGATGGCATGAAAGATATCACCGTTGACCGTCTCGCCCCACGCCAGCGTTTACTGGCTGCGCTGGATGAAGTGATCAGCGAAAAGCTGAACCCTGCGCACCATATCGACGCCGTTGAGAGCAAATTGTTTGGTATTGGCGCGGAGAGCTACACGGTTGGCTCCAATGAGTTTTACATGGGGTATGCCACCAGCCGCCAGACCGCTTTGTGTCTGGACGCCGGGCACTTCCACCCGACAGAAGTTATTTCCGACAAGATTTCCGCCGCCATGCTGTATGTTCCGCAGTTGCTGCTGCACGTCAGCCGACCGGTTCGCTGGGACAGCGATCACGTGGTGCTGCTGGATGATGAAACCCAGGCGATTGCCAGTGAGATTGTCCGTCATGACCTGTTTGACCGGGTACACATTGGTCTCGACTTCTTTGATGCCTCCATCAACCGCATTGCCGCGTGGGTTATTGGCACGCGCAATATGAAAAAAGCCCTGCTGCGTGCGTTGTTAGAACCGACAGCCGAACTACGCAAGCTGGAAGCAGCGGGCGATTACACCGCGCGACTGGCGCTGCTGGAAGAACAAAAATCGTTGCCGTGGCAGGCGGTGTGGGAAATGTATTGCCAGCGTCACGATACGCCAGCGGGTAGCGAATGGCTGGAAAGCGTGCGGGCTTATGAGAACGCAATTTTGCGTCAGCGCGGGTAAACACCGCCGGATGCGGCGCGAGCGCCTTATCCGGCCTACGGGTCGAATGACCGTGCGGGCTGTCACCCTCACCCCGACCCTCTCCCTGAAAGGGCGAGGGAGAAAACCGCAGCCCCCTCCGGCAACGGAGCTAAACACTGCACCGTCCCCTCTCCCTGAAAGGGCGAGGGAGAAAACCGCAGCACCCTCCGGCAACGGAGTTAAACACTGCACCGTCCCCTCTCCCTGAAAGGGCGAGGGAGAAAACCGCAGCACCCTCCGGCAACGGAGTTAAACACTGCACCGTCCCCTCTCCCTGAAAGGGCGAGGGAGAAAACCGCAGCACCCTCCGGCAACGGAGTTAAACACTGCACCGTCCCCTCTCCCTGAAAAGGCGAGGGAGAAAACCACAGCACCCTCCGGCAACGGAGCTAAACACTGCGCCAGACAGTCCCCTCGCCCCTTTGGGGAGAGGGTTAGGGTGAGGGGAACAAGCCGCACCATGTATCAACAAGGCAACCGAATTTACAGGAACACAGAACATGCAAAACATTACCCAGTCCTGGTTTGTCCAGGGAATGATCAAAGCCACCACCGACGCCTGGCTGAAAGGCTGGGACGAACGCAACGGCGGCAACCTGACGCTGCGCCTGGATGACGCCGATATCGCGCCATATCACGACAATTTTCACCCACAACCGCGATATATTCCGCTCAGTCAGCCAATGCCTTTACTGGCAAATACACCGTTTATCGTCACCGGCTCCGGCAAATTCTTTCGTAACGTCCAGCTCGATCCAGCCGCCAATTTAGGCGTCGTAAAAATCGACAGCGACGGCGCGGGCTACCATATTCTCTGGGGGCTAACCAACGAAGCCGTCCCAACTTCTGAACTTCCGGCACACTTTCTCTCCCATTGCGAACGCATTAAAGCCACCAACGGTAAAGATCGGGTAATCATGCACTGCCACGCCACCAACCTGATCGCCCTCACCTATGTGCTGGAAAACGACACGGCAGTCTTCACCCGCCAACTGTGGGAAGGCAGCACCGAGTGCCTGGTGGTATTCCCGGATGGCGTTGGCATTTTGCCGTGGATGGTGCCCGGCACGGACGAAATTGGCCAGGCCACCGCGCAGGAAATGCAAAACCACTCACTGGTTCTCTGGCCTTTCCACGGCGTCTTCGGCAGCGGTCCGACGCTGGACGAAGCGTTTGGCCTGATCGATACCGCAGAAAAATCGGCGGAAGTGTTGGTGAAAGTGTATTCGATGGGCGGCATGAAAAAGACCATCAGCCGTGAAGAGTTGATAGCCCTCGGCAAGCGTTTCGGCGTCACCCCGCTGGCAAGCGCACTGGCGCTTTAACACCCCGTTTCGCATCTGGCGGCGCGGGTTATGCCGCCGGACAGAAGGATTTGATCTTAAGGAGAATAATCATGAGTTTTATGTTGGCATTACCGAAAATCAGCCTGCATGGCGCTGGGGCAATTGGCGATATGGTAAACCTGGTTGCGAATAAGCAATGGGGAAAAGCACTGATCGTTACCGATGGGCAACTGGTTAAATTGGGATTGCTGGACAGTCTGTTCACCGCGCTGGATCAACACCAAATGTCTTACCACCTATTCGATGAGGTCTTTCCAAACCCCACCGAAGAACTGGTGCAAAAAGGCTACGCTGCATTTCAGGACGCCGCATGTGACTACATTATTGCTTTCGGTGGCGGTAGCCCGATTGATACCGCAAAAGCCGTAAAAATCCTTACCGCTAATCCCGCACCTTCTACGGCGTACTCTGGTGTTGGTAAAGTGACAAACCCCGGCGTACCGCTGGTGGCGATCAATACGACTGCCGGAACCGCCGCTGAGATGACCAGCAATGCGGTGATCATCGACACTGCGCGGCAAGTGAAAGAAGTCATCATCGATCCGAATATTATTCCAGATATTGCGGTGGATGATGCCAGTGTAATGCTGGAGATCCCTGCCTCCGTTACCGCTGCCACCGGTATGGATGCACTGACTCACGCAGTTGAAGCCTATGTTTCTGTTGGTGCACATCCATTAACCGACGCCAACGCGCTGGAAGCTATCCGCCTGATTTCTCTGTGGCTGCCGAAAGCGGTAGAAGATGGTCATAATCTGGAAGCCCGTGAACAAATGGCATTCGGGCAATATCTGGCGGGAATGGCTTTTAACAGCGCGGGACTGGGGCTGGTTCACGCACTGGCGCATCAGCCCGGAGCTACCCACAAGCTGCCACACGGGGTGTGTAATGCCATCTTGTTGCCAGTAATCGAAAACTTTAACCGCCCGAATGCCATCGCTCGCTTTGCCCGTATCGCCCAGGCGATGGGTGTCGATACGCGCGGGATGAGTGATGAAGCGGCAAGTCTGGAAGCAATTAATGCCATTCGAGTCTTGAGCCATCGCGTGGGCATACCTGCGGGATTTAGTCAGCTTGGCATCAGCAAAGAGGATATCGAAGGCTGGTTAGATAAAGCCCTGGCCGACCCATGCGCACCATGTAATCCGCGTACCGCCAGCCGCGACGACGTGCGTGAGCTTTATCTGGAGGCGTTATGATCCGCAAAGCGTTTGTTATGCAAGTCAACCCGGACGCTCACGAAGAGTATCAGCGTCGGCATAACCCGATCTGGCCGGAACTGGAAGCGGTGTTGAAGTCACACGGCGCGCACCATTACGCCATCTACCTCGACAAAGCACGTAATTTACTTTTTGCCACGGTAGAAATTGAATCTGAAGAACGCTGGAATGCGGTTGCCAATACGGATGTTTGCCAACGATGGTGGAAACATATGACCGAGGTGATGCCCGCTAATCCGGATAACAGCCCGGTCAGCAGCGAGCTGCAAGAAGTCTTTTATCTGCCTTAATGAGTTGCGGTGCCGGAAAATATCCAGCACCGCGCCTTCATCAGAAGAAGTATTTAAAGCGAACGCGTGCGCCGTAACGGTCATCAGTCTCGTCGCCGTGTTTCTTATCGCCGTCGCTATCCAGAATGGAGTAATAAGTACCAAGGTAAATATTAAAGTTCTCCATATCCATCACGTTGGCGAACTGATAAGACGCATGAATGGTGTGAATGGTGTACGTCCCTTCATCATCAATCCAGCAGTCGTTATCACAAACTACGCCACTAAATTCATCAATCTTATTGTGCGCGTAGATATAACCCAGCTCGAAACGTTTCCACAGCGCGTTGATCCCGGCAGTGAAATCTTTCTCATTATTGGCATCTAAATAGGCGGTATTAAGATTAACCACAATACCATTTTCCGGATCGGTTTTCAGGCCGTTCCAGGTCATGCTCATGCCATAGCCGGTACGATCGGACTGGTCGACAAAATTACCCTTACTATCGGTATAACCGTAAGCATTATTCACCACGTTCGCTTCCATCGCTGCGGAAACGGTTAATTCATCCGTCGGCGACCAGGCAATTACCGGGCGCAGGTAAGCGACATTTTTCTGCTGCTCCATATCGCGGCCATGATAATTGCCATCGTTATATAAAGATGTTCCGTCTTCCAGTAACGTGTTTAATTCAAAATACCAGTTATCGAGTTGTTTGCTGACAAGGAAATTACCGCCAGCGTTAGAACGCCCGCGCCCCTCTTTCATCATATAGATATAACCGCTGCCATCGTCATAAAGATCGTTCGCAGTATTACCTGAATGCTCAACAAAGGTATCCTGATTTAGCGGGAACATATCGTAGGCTTCAAAGCGCCCTACTTTGACTCTCCAGTCATTTTCTTTGCCAAAGAAGAATACAGCGTCATCGATATTCACTGAACCGTGCATATCCCCCAGCGGCTGTGCGGAGAATCCGGCAAAATAACCGTTATCCAGCTTTCGCATACCGTCAAAGCCTAACAGAATACGGCCATTGAGATTCCACTGTTCATTGGTAGGATCGCTATTCATATCGGCGTTGGTCATTGCCAGCAGGCCATGATTGCTTTCCGCGTCCATATTAAATTCTACGTCGCCGTAGATTTTCAAATCGCCATAACCTGAAAGCAAAAGATTAGGAGATGACGCGTTTTTCTTTGCAGATTCCGCAGCAGCCTGACCATTTACTGGCGTATTACCCTGCGCGGATTTAATTTCGCGAATTTCGGCTGCCTGTTGTGTCTGAAGCTGTTTTACCTGGCTTTCAGCTTTTGTTGCCCGCATTTCCGCCGCTTCCAGCCGCTCCTCCAGCAATGCCATGCGTTGTTCCAGCGTTAAATGCTGTGTTTTTGCCATACCGGTACTACATGCCAATAATAAACCGATGGCTAAAGATAACGTCGATTTTTTCATTATTTACGTTCCCTGAAATAAAGGATGCCCTACGCTTTCCAAAAGGCGTGCGTATATCGAAAAATATAAAAAATTGTTTTAATAGGATGTGCACTTTCGATTTTAATGCAACATCAGCAAGCCAGCGAATAGTATCCCGCCACAAAAGACGAGTAAATCTACTGATTTCCTGGAACGTGAGGAATATAACAATAGTGTCGTTTTTAACTAAATATCATAAAAAATATTAGATATGATTTCTGCTAATTCATAAACAATAAAAATAAATAGCGTTGTACAGAAACACTTTAGATATTTAAACATTCATCAAATCATTAAAAAATGGTTTTTTATTTGCGACATTTATTTTACCCACCAATATGTGTCCTGCTCCGCAAAATGTGCCTTTCTCTCTTCCTTACATTGTCACAGCTTCACGGTATATCGCCGCTTATCACTCTCATTACAATCAACGAAAATAAGTTTAAAGGGGGCTAATATGAATATTCGTAAGAAGAATCACGGTGTGCAGTAATTTGTAGAAAAGATGCTCTTAATTTAGTTCAGTGAATGCTCAGCCCCAGGAGACGTAAACATTTGAACCGATAAGACACGCAAGCGTCGCAGATAGTGATAACGTGCGCTTTGCTTATGCCGGATGCGGCGTGAACACCTTATCCGGTCTACAAAATCATGCAAATTCAATATATTGCATGAGCCATGTAGGCCTGATAAGACACGCAAGCGTCGCATCAGGCAATGAATACCCAATGCGACCAGCTTCTTATATCAGAACAGCCCCAACGGTTTATCCGAGTAGCTTACCAGTAGACACTTGGTTTGCTGATAATGCTCCAGCATCATCTTATGGGTTTCGCGTCCGATGCCCGACTGTTTGTAGCCGCCAAACGCCGCATGTGCCGGGTAAGCGTGATAACAGTTGGTCCACACGCGCCCGGCCTGAATGCCACGCCCCATCTTATAGGCCAGATTACCGTTACGACTCCAGACACCAGCGCCCAGGCCATATTGCGTGTCATTCGCCAGCTCCAGCGCCTCTTCCATCGTTTTGAAGGTGGTCACCGCCAGCACCGGGCCAAATATCTCTTCCTGGAACACACGCATATTGTTCTGACCAAACAGAATCGTCGGTTCGAGGTAGTAGCCGTCTTTCAGTTCCCCTTCCAGCAGCTTACGCCGCCCGCCGGTAAGCACATCCGCCCCCTCTTTTTTACCGATATCAATGTAATTGAGGATGGTTTCCAGTTGCCCGTGAGAAACCTGTGCGCCCATTTGCGTCACGCTGTCGAGCGGGTTACCGCTACGAATACTTTCAACACGGCGGATGGCGCGTTCCATGAAGCGTTCGTAGATAGACTCCTGCACTAAAGCACGGCTTGGACAGGTGCAAACTTCGCCCTGGTTGAAGGCGAACAATGCAAAGCCCTCCAGCGCCTTATCGAAGAAAGCATCTTCTTCATCCATCACATCGGCAAAGAAGATATTTGGCGACTTACCGCCCAACTCCAGCGTCACCGGAATAATGTTCTGCGTGGCGTACTGCATAATCTGCTGACCGACTTCCGTTGAGCCGGTAAACGCCACTTTGGCGATACGTTTTGAGGTCGCCAGATATTCACCGATTTCGCCGCCCGCACCGTTGACCACGTTCACCACGCCTGGCGGCAGTAAATCACCGACGATCTCCATCAAAAGCAACACTGAAAGCGGGGTAAGTCGTGCGGGTTTTAGCACCACGCAGTTGCCCGCCGCCAGCGCGGGAGCCATTTTCCAGCTCGCCATCAGCAACGGGAAGTTCCACGGGATAATCTGCCCCACCACGCCCAACGGTTCGTGGAAGTGATAAGCCACAGTTTCGCTATCGACTTCACTGATCCCACCTTCCTGCGCCCGAATACACGAGGCGAAATAGCGGAAATGGTCAATCGCCAGCGGCACATCGGCAGCACTGGTTTCGCGGATGGGCTTGCCGTTATCCCAGGTTTCTGCCGTCGCTAACAGTTCGAGGTTTTGTTCCATTCGATCCGCAATCTTAAACAGAATCGCCGCGCGATCCTGCACCGAGGTATGCGCCCATTTGTCTTTCACTTTATGCGCGGCATCCAGCGCCAGATCGATGTCGCGTTTGCCCGAAGACGCCACTTCGCACAGTAGCTGCCCGGTCACCGGCGTCAGGTTCTGGTAATACTCGCCGTCGGCGGGTGCTACCCATTCGCCGCCGATAAAGTTGTCATAGCGGGCTTTTAACTTGAGGGGGAAACCATACTCGCCGGGCTTAATCTGTGCTGAAGGGGGATTGTTGGTCATGGTAGTCTCCTTGCGGTGTGAGGTATAACAAGGGTAGACGTGACTGGCGAAATCTTCGCCAGCGGGTGATAGCTTTACGACAGCAATCACGAATTTACGGGCAAGGATTACAGAGATAGTTAAAAAAGCGGCTGACAATTTGCCAGCCGTTGTGGGAATGATGATTACATCGCAGCGCGATAAATCGCCACAATTTCTTCGTGAGTTGCCTGAATCGGGTTAGTAAATCCGCAGGCATCTTTCAGAGCATTGGTCGCCAGTACCGCGAAATCTTCTTCTTTCACGTTCAGATCGCGCAGACCTGCCGGAATATCGACTTTCTTCGCCAGTTCGCGGATAGCGTTAATGCAGGCTTCTGCACCTTCCGCGTCGTTTTTACCTGTCACGTTCACACCCATTGCAGCAGCGCAGTCACGCAGACGTGCAGCGGCTACTTTGCTGTTGAATACCTGAACGTGCGGCAGCAGAACGGCGTTACATACACCGTGCGGCAGATTGTAGAAACCGCCTAACTGGTGCGCCATCGCATGAACATAACCCAAAGACGCATTGTTGAACGCCATACCGGCGAGGAACTGGGCATAAGCCATCGCTTCACGCGCTTTCGCATTGCTGCCATCTTGTACGGCTAACGGCAGGTTTTCGGCAATCATGGTCACGGCTTTCAGTGCGCAAGCGTCAGTGATCGGCGTTGCGGCAATAGACACATACGCTTCGATAGCGTGTGTTAAGGCATCCATACCCGTTGCGGCGGTCAGTGACTTCGGCATACCGATCATCAGAGAGGAGTCATTGACAGAAAGCAGCGGAGTCACGTGTTTATCCACAATCGCCATTTTGATGTGGCGCGCTTCGTCAGTGATAATGCAGAAACGGGTCATTTCAGACGCAGTACCCGCCGTGGTGTTGATGGCGATCATCGGCAACTGCGGTTTTGCAGAGCGGTCAACGCCTTCGTAATCGCGAATATCACCGCCGTTGGCTGCCACCAACGCAATGCCTTTCGCACAATCGTGCGGAGAACCACCACCTAAGGAAATCACGCTATCGCAATTATTTTCTTTCAGCAGTTTGAGGCCTGCGGCGACGTTTTCCGTAGTTGGGTTAGGCTGGGTGCCATCATAAATAACGCTAAAAATATTGCGTTCTTCCAGTGCTTTTTGCACATCGCCCGCCATACCTAATTTCGTTAAAATATTGTCAGTAACAATTAATGTACGGGTAAAGCCATAGTCTGCCATCATATTCATTGCATCATTCAATGAATCAGCGCCGATGACATTCACTGAAGGAATAAAAAAGGTTGAAGCTGCCATAAAACACTCCTGGAAGAGTAAAAAGGGCTGGCAGATTACAAAGTATTTTCATTCGGAAATATGATCGACATTACCGTTTATCAAAATATTTTTAATAAAAAGCACGTTACATTCATCAAATAACGTGCTTCCTTAATATTAATAAGAATTTTGTATTAATTCATATTTATTATGAATTAATCATTTCCTTATTTTTCGGGAAATAATAATGCATCGCGCAATAAATGATCATTTCCACGACGCCGCGTAAAGCCAATGCGGTCAAAATATTCCAGAATCTGAATTGCCAGCTTTCGGCCTACACCTAAGCGATCGCGGAAATCCGCCGCGCAGGTTGAGCCACATTCCTGATCGAGATCGCGGATCATATTGGCAAATTCAACAATCCGATCATTACGGTAATAACGATCTTTGACGATCGCCGTAATTATCCCCTGCTGCGCCGCCTGCCGTAGTGTCAGCCGCATTGCCTGCTCGTCGGTTCCCGTCTCTTTTGCCAGATCACGTACCCACCACGGCTCGTCGCCAAACCGCGATTCCACTTTTTGCCAGATAGCCTGCTGCTCTTCGCTGAATCCGGCTTTATGATCAGGCAGATGCAGCCAACCGTGGTGGCTGTGGATATCGCCGCTTTCGCGCATCTTTTCAATCAACAACAGTACCAGAGCTTCATCTTCCATCGGCAACGCCATACGCCGCAGGCGCTCGCGCCCCGGACCTGGTTCATCGCGATGCTGCTCATGATAAGCCGCTAATGTGTCGAGGATTTTCCGCTGCCAGCGGGCGGCAACCGGCGCATTCAACAAGCTATAACCAGCCTGAATATAGCCAGGCTGTTGCAGCAGTTCGCGCATCCCTTCGCCGTTGAGCTGTCTCGCCCAGGCGAAATCGGCAAGATTCACCGCTCCGCGTTCCAGATGAACCGTCAGTGCATCGGCATCGCTTTGTGTGCGTGCAAGAGACGCCAGCCATTGCAGATATTCCGGCTTACGCTTACCGCGACGCGGCGGGTTAAGCATCACCACACGCGCCCCCGCCAGCGTGTTGCGAGCCGAGATATCGCGCAGCACTATGCGATCGTTATCCGCCAGCCACAGAGGCGTGTCGAACACCAGCTCGGCAAGGTTATCTTCCAGCAGCGAAACGCGCCCCGTAACGTGGCTGGCGGCGTGGTGAATATGCAGCGGCTGCCACTGGGTCAACGGTACATGAGTTTGTAGCTCGACAATCACCCGCGTGAACGGCTCCGGCGGCGCATCGGCAAGCAGCCAGTCGCCACGGTTAATCTGTTCTTTCTCCGCATCACCGGCGATGTTAAGCGCAATACGTTGCCCGGCATGGGCGGTTTCTGTTGGTTGATTTTGCGCATGGAGAGCACGCACGCGCATCGGCTTATTTACACCAGTCAGCCATAGTGAATCGCCTACCTTCACTTCCCCGCTTAACGCCGTACCAGTGACCACCAGCCCGGCACCTTTTACGGTAAAAGCGCGGTCGATAGCGAGGCGGAAAGTATGTTGGCTGGCGTGTTCACGTTCAGGCAACTGAAGCAGATGTTCGCGCAGGGCATCAATTCCCCGACCTTCGGTTGCTGCGGTGACAAACAGTTTTGCCTCAGCAAAACCGTATTCCCGCAGCACCTGCTTTACCTGACGTTCAACCTCATCAACACGCGCTTCGTCCACGCGATCGGCTTTAGTCAGCGCCACTGTCAGCATCGGGTTACCGGTAAGCTGCAAAATCGCCAGATGCTCACGGGTCTGCGCCATCACACCGTCATCGCAAGCCACCACCAGCAGCGCGTGATCGATACCACCCACGCCCGCCAGCATGTTGGAAAGAAACTTTTCATGACCGGGAACGTCGATAAAACCAGGCACGCGCCCATCTGGCTGCGGCCAGTAGGCATAGCCGAGATCGATGGTCATACCGCGCTTTTTTTCTTCCGGCAGACGGTCGGCATTTACGCCAGTAATCGCCTGCAATAAGGTTGTTTTGCCGTGGTCAACGTGTCCGGCAGTCGCAATAATCATTTCAACAACATCTCCATAAACCGTTGCTCATCTTCAAGGCAGCGTAAATCCAGCCACAATCGCCCGTCGTAAATACGTCCAATCACCGGAACTGGCAATTCACGCCAGCGGGCGGCTAATGCCTCAAGGTGGCTGCCACGTCCGTCATGGGGTGTAAACGTTAATGCCGCGCTCGGCAGGCGATCAACCGGCAGCGAACCACTGCCAATCTGCGAAAGACACGGCATAACCTGTACCGCAAACTCCGCGCCGTAATGTGCGGCAAGGGGAGCCTGTAAACGTTGCGCCTGGATTTGAATAACCTCTGCACTGCGAGTAAGCAGACGCAGGGTCGGTAATTTTTCGCTCAGTGCTTCGGGGTGCAGATAGAGACGCAGCGTCGCTTCCAGCGCCGCGAGGGTCATTTTATCCGCGCGTAATGCACGTTTCAGCGGATGGCTTTGCAGGCGGGAAATCATCTCTTTCTTACCAACGATGATCCCTGCCTGCGGCCCGCCTAACAACTTGTCGCCGGAGAAGCTCACCAGGCTGACGCCCGCTGCAATCAACTCCTGCGGCATCGGCTCTTTCGGCAAACCGTACTGGCTAAGATCGACCAGCGAACCACTGCCTAAATCAGTCACTACGGGAACATCCAGCTCTTTGCCGAGCGCCACCAGTTCCGCTTCATCTATCGCTTTGGTGAACCCCTGAATGCTGTAGTTACTGGTATGTACTTTCATCAACAGTGCGGTATTTTCATTCACCGCCTGACGATAATCACTGACGTGCGTGCGGTTGGTCGTCCCCACTTCGTGCAGGGTACAGCCAGCCTGACGCATGACGTCAGGGATACGAAACGCGCCGCCGATCTCCACCAGTTCGCCACGAGACACCACCACCTCTTTACCGCTGGCAGTGGCCGCCAACATCAACAATACCGCCGCCGCATTGTTATTGACGATACAGGCATCTTCCGCCCCCGTAATGCGGCACAGCAGTTGCGCCAGCGCGCGATCGCGATGCCCGCGTCCGGCGTCGTCCAGATCGTACTCCAGCGTCACCGGCGAACGCATAGCCTGCGCAACGGCTTCCACCGCTGCTTCCGCCTGTAAAGCTCGCCCAAGATTGGTATGCAGTACGGTTCCCGTCAGGTTGATCACCGGACGCAGCGCGCTCTGCGCTTCTTTCGTCAACCGGGCATCGACTTCTTGCGCCCAGTTCTCACACCACGCGGGCAGCGTCTGGCTGTCACGAATCACTTCTCGCGCTTCGTCAAGCATCTGACGCAGCAATTCCACCACGCGGGTGTGACCATAAGTATCACGCAAAGAAAGGAAGGAGCTATCGCGCAATAAGCGATCAATAGCCGGAAGTTGACTATAGAGGGAACGCGTTTCGGTTGTCATAGGAAACCTGGCTGATCAAGGCCCTCTCACACGGAGAAGGGCGTTTAACATAACCACGGATTGTAACGTGAGATGGGTCAGGAGGACATATCGCGCATCAAGCCTTTGGTGGTTCGGTGCGGGCAAAACTTTCGCGGCTAAACAAGTTTTCGACCAGTTTGACTAAGTGTGGGCGGTCAACACACCAGCCCGGCGCAACGCGGCGGAAATTGAGATATCCGACGGCACAGGCAATAGCGATCGTCGCCAGATTGACCGTATCGGTTTTGAGCGTGCCATCGACCAGATATCCTTCCAGCACATCCAGGCTACGGTTGATTTTCTCCCGCTGGCGTAACAATTCATCTTCAGACTGCTGCGCCGCCGGACGCGCCTGTTCGCGCACCGACACCAGCCCGGCATCCATAATGCCATCTGCCAGCGCCTCAATTTTGCGCACTCGCAACGACTCCAGCGGATCGCGCGGCAACATCGCCGGAGCGACATTCATTAATTCAATATATTCGGCAATGATCGGCGAATCAAACCAACATTCGCCCTCTTCGGTCACCAACACCGGCACTTTCCCTAACGGGTTAAATTGCGCCACGCCGTTGTCCGCGTTATAGGGCAGTTCATTAATAAATTCGAAAGTTATGCCCTTTTCTAACAACAGAATAGAAAGTTTGCGTACAAACGGGCTGGTGTAGCTACCGACGAGTTTCATGCCATGTCCTTTGTGCGAGGAAAAATATCAGTATGGCTCAGGCTCGCGCAAAACACAGGTGACATAAGTCTCAATGATCCAAATAAAGATAATGCATCCAACTGGTCATTCTCAGCAGCACTTTCCGCATCACCGAAACATGGCTGAAATGGTCGGAATAAACTGCCACCTGGGCGTAGATGCCGTCGGGTAAGGCATCGATATCAGCGTTAGGGTCGAGTTCAATGGTTCCCAGCACACCATCCGTTCCGGGCACGACCGTTAACGATTGCAGCACCCCCTGCGCCTGATACGAACCGCCAGGCACCACCGGCAAAATACTGGTCAGTTTGCCGTGGAATACCTGCCCAGGCAGCGCGTTAAACACCACTTCTGCTTCATCACCGGGTTTCAGACGTAACAGTGAATTTTGCCGGAACTGGGCGACGATTTGCCGTTTTTGCTCAGGGATGAAGACCATTACCGGACGCAGCGGTAAAGCTGCCGCGTAAGTGCCTGGGCGGATCAGTACCTGAGTAACGTAGCCGTTGCTCGGCGCGCGAATAATGGTTTGCTCAAGGTTATATTTCGCTTCGGTCAGTTGCGCCCTTAAGCTGACAATCTGTGATTGCTCACCGTTGACCATGCTGTCGAGCTGGCTCTGGATCTGCGCCTGCTCCGCCACCGAACCTTTCACCAGCGCATCCTGCGCGAGGAAATTCTGCCGCGCGTCGTCGATGTCACGTTCTGAGAACGGATTGACCGTCGCCTGGCTGCCTTTCAGATAACGTTGATAATTTTTAAACAGTCGGTCGCGCTCCGCTGAAACCTGAGTGGTGTTGGCCTGCGCTTCAGTGAGCTGCGCGCGCAGCGTTTTGATATTATGCGTCGCCGTCATCAAATCAGCCTGGAGTCTGTCTACTCGCGCCTGATAACGTACCGGGTCGAGCTTAAAAAGCACTTCGCCCTTTTGAATAAGCTGATTATTTTTGTCGGTGACTTCAGTCACGATCCCCGTCACCTGTGGCGTGATGGGGATAGCTATCACTGCCTTTTGCGCGGTAAAAGTGTAAGGATGGTTGTAGTTCATCAATAAAATCAAACCACTCACCAGAAACACGCCACCCAGCGCCGCCGTCGCCAGCGTCCACTGATTCACCGGAATGCGGAAGATTTTAAAGACCGCCCATGCCAGCGCCACGTAAGTTAAAACAATTAACAGATCCATAATCAGATCTCCGGGAACGTGGAATAGTCACTCTTTTTTTCAGCTGCAAGTTGGTGCTCCAGCCGGGAAATACGGTCAGAAAGTGCGGCGATTTCCGGGTCAGTTGCTTTCTCCTGCGACGCAACATGTGACTGCATTCCCCAGCCGCGCTCTGGCTGGTAAAGCGTTGCCCAGATCCACAGAAACGGCCAGATTACATGCAGGGTAAACAGACTTACCCAACCCGCCGTATGAATAGCGTCGGCGTGGGGATGGTTGCGCTTTTTGGCAATAAGATAGGGGATGTCATGTATCGCGATGATTCCATAAAAAATCACCAGAAAGACGAAGATCAGCACTCCCAACGCGAAGTAGTTTAGAAACATATCTGCCTCGGATTCACGCTTATCAGTGTTGTTTTTTGGCTGGCAGCCGGAAGGGAGTCAGGCTGATACTTTGACATTAATCTGCGTTTGCCAATCTCGCCATCACACCGAAGGATAATTTTAAAAGGCGATGAGTTGCTCAGTTACAAAACTGTCTTAAGGCAAAGTCAGAACATGTTGCAGATCACATCAGGTGAATTACCGAAGAAAATATCTTGTGATTCAGATCACAAAGATTCAACAAACCATCAAAATAAAATTGTGACATTACTCACATTTGAATGCCATTTTTAGCGAAAATCGCCGTCTTGTTGTTTTTTTACACAGTCATTTTGTGACGAACGTCACGTCAATTACCTCTCTACCCCCTATATTTATGTGACTGATATCACACAAAAGGCCGCCGACTGGACAGTTAACCGATTCAGTGCCAGATTTCGCAGTATCTACAAGGTCCGGCTACCTCTGCCGCCACATTAACAAAAAACCTCGGGCTTCCAGCCTGCGCGACAGCAAACATAAGAAGGGGTGTTTTTATGTCATCCGATATTAAGATCAAAGTGCAAAGCTTTGGTCGTTTCCTCAGCAACATGGTGATGCCAAATATCGGCGCGTTTATCGCGTGGGGTATCATCACCGCGTTATTTATTCCAACAGGGTGGTTACCGAACGAAACGCTGGCGAAGCTGGTCGGGCCGATGATCACTTATCTCCTGCCGCTGCTGATCGGTTATACCGGTGGTAAGCTGGTAGGCGGCGAACGTGGCGGCGTAGTCGGTGCCATCACCACCATGGGCGTTATCGTCGGCGCAGACATGCCGATGTTCCTCGGTTCTATGATTGCAGGTCCGCTGGGCGGCTGGTGCATTAAGCACTTCGACCGCTGGGTAGACGGTAAGATCAAATCCGGTTTTGAGATGCTGGTGAATAACTTCTCCGCTGGCATCATCGGGATGATCCTCGCCATTCTGGCCTTCCTCGGCATTGGCCCGATTGTTGAAGCCCTGTCTAAAATGCTGGCTGCGGGCGTTAACTTCATGGTTGTCCATGACATGCTGCCGCTGGCGTCTATCTTTGTTGAACCGGCGAAAATCCTGTTCCTCAACAACGCCATTAACCACGGTATCTTCTCGCCGCTGGGTATTCAGCAGTCCCATGAACTGGGTAAATCCATCTTCTTCCTGATTGAAGCGAACCCGGGTCCGGGTATGGGCGTGCTGCTGGCGTACATGTTCTTTGGTCGTGGTAGTGCGAAACAGTCTGCGGGCGGTGCGGCAATCATCCACTTCCTGGGTGGTATCCACGAAATCTACTTCCCGTATGTACTGATGAATCCGCGTCTGATTCTGGCCGTTATCCTCGGCGGTATGACTGGCGTGTTCACGCTGACTATCCTGGGCGGTGGTCTGGTTTCTCCGGCATCTCCGGGTTCTATCCTCGCGGTACTGGCGATGACGCCAAAAGGTGCTTACTTCGCTAACATCGCGGGTGTGTGTGCGGCGATGGCGGTCTCCTTCGTTGTCTCTGCTATTTTGCTGAAAACCAGCAAAGTGAAAGAAGAAGACGATATTGAAGCAGCAACTCGTCGTATGCAGGACATGAAAGCTGAGTCTAAAGGTGCGTCTCCGCTGTCTGCGGGCGATGTGACTAACGACCTGAGCCACGTGCGTAAAATCATCGTTGCCTGTGACGCCGGTATGGGTTCCAGTGCGATGGGTGCAGGCGTGCTGCGTAAGAAAATTCAGGATGCAGGTCTGTCGCAGATTTCGGTCACTAACAGCGCGATCAACAACCTGCCGCCGGATGTAGATCTGGTCATCACTCACCGTGACCTGACTGAACGCGCTATGCGCCAGGTGCCGCAGGCACAGCATATTTCGCTGACTAACTTCCTCGACAGCGGCCTGTACACCAGCCTGACCGAACGTCTGGTTGCTGCCCAGCGTCATACTGAAAACGAAGTGAAAGTGAAAGACAGCCTGAAAGACAGCTTTGACGATTCTAACGCCAACCTGTTTAAGCTCGGTGCGGAGAACATCTTCCTCGGTCGCAAAGCAGCCACCAAAGAAGAAGCGATTCGCTTTGCCGGCGAACAACTGGTGAAAGGCGGCTATGTTGAGCCGGAATACGTACAGGCGATGCTGGATCGTGAAAAACTGACCCCGACTTATCTGGGTGAGTCTATCGCAGTGCCGCACGGTACGGTTGAAGCGAAAGATCGCGTACTGAAAACGGGTGTCGTGTTCTGTCAATATCCGGAAGGTGTGCGCTTCGGTGAAGAAGAAGATGACATTGCCCGCCTGGTGATTGGTATTGCTGCCCGTAATAACGAGCACATTCAGGTTATCACCAGCCTGACCAACGCGCTGGATGATGAGTCCGTCATCGAGCGTCTGGCACACACCACCAGCGTGGATGAAGTGCTGGAACTGCTGGCAGGTCGTAAGTAATCCAGGCCCACCCTCTCCTCATGGAGACGGTGGGGCTGATTGCCTGATGCGCTTTGCTTATCAGGCCTACAAAACAAAGCGCAGTTTGTTAAATTTGCACGTTCTTGTAGGCCGGATAAGGCGTTTACGCCGCATCCGGCGCTGCCCCTCTCCACATGGAGAGGGTTTGGGTGAGGGAAAAGCCTCACCCCAGCCCTCTTGGGTAAAAACATTGATGAAGGTTAATACTATGAAAGCATTACATTTTGGCGCAGGTAATATCGGTCGTGGCTTTATCGGTAAACTGCTGGCAGACGCGGGTATCCAACTGACGTTTGCCGATGTCAATCAGGTGGTACTTGATGCCCTGAATGCCCGTCATAGCTATCAGGTTCACGTTGTCGGCGAAACCGAGCAGGTGGATACCGTTTCCGGCGTTAATGCCGTCAGCAGCATTGGCGACGACGTGGTTGATTTAATCGCCCAGGTTGATTTAGTCACCACCGCAGTTGGCCCGGTCGTGCTGGAACGCATTGCTCCGGCAATCGCCAAAGGGCTGGTAAAACGTAAAGAGCAAGGTAATGACTCCCCGCTGAACATTATCGCCTGTGAAAACATGGTACGCGGCACAACGCAACTGAAAGGCCATGTGATGAACGCCCTGCCGGAAGACGCCAAAGCGTGGGTAGAAGAACACGTTGGCTTTGTTGATTCCGCCGTTGACCGTATCGTACCGCCTTCAGCGTCTGCAACGAACGATCCGCTGGAAGTCACTGTTGAAACCTTCAGCGAATGGATTGTCGATAAAACTCAGTTCAAAGGCACGCTGCCGAACATTCCTGGTATGGAGTTAACCGACAACCTGATGGCGTTTGTCGAACGTAAGCTCTTCACCCTGAACACAGGCCATGCTATAACCGCGTACCTTGGAAAACTGGCGGGTCATCAGACCATTCGTGACGCGATTCTCGACGAGAAAATCCGTGCGGTGGTAAAAGGGGCGATGGAAGAAAGCGGCGCGGTACTGATTAAGCGTTACGGCTTTGACGCGGACAAGCACGCGGCGTACATCCAGAAAATCCTCGGTCGTTTTGAAAACCCGTATCTGAAAGATGATGTTGAGCGCGTAGGCCGTCAGCCGCTGCGTAAACTGAGTGCTGGCGACCGTCTGATCAAGCCGCTGCTGGGTACGCTGGAATATAGCTTGCCGCACAAAAATCTGATTGAAGGTATTGCCGCTGCAATGCACTTTTGCAGTGAAGATGATCCTCAGGCACAAGAACTGGCGGCGCTGATTGCCGACAAAGGCCCGCAGGCTGCGCTGGCGCACATTTCCGGGCTTGATGCCAACAGCGAGGTTGTCACCGAGGCAGTAACCGCTTATAACGCAATGCAATAATGATGAACCAGGCGCAGGACACCCTGCGCCCGAATAACAGATTGTCAGATATGCAGGCAACAATGGAACAAACCCAGGCCTTTGAAAACCGTGTGCTTGAGCGTCTGAATGCTGGCAAAACCGTGCGAAGCTTTCTGATTACCGCCGTCGATCTCCTGACCGAGGCGGTGAATCTTTTGGTGCTTCAGGTATTCCGCAAAGACGATTACGCGGTGAAGTATGCTGTAGAACCGTTACTCGACGGCGATGGTCCGCTGGGCGACCTGTCCGTGCGCTTAAAGCTGATTTATGGGCTTGGCGTAATTAGTCGCCATGAATACGAAGATGCGGAACTGTTGATGGCGCTGCGGGAAGAGCTGAACCACGACGGCAACGAGTACGCATTTACCGATGATGAAATTCTTGGGCCATTTGGCGAACTGCATTGCGTGGCGGCACTACCACCGCCGCCACAGTTTGAACCAATAGACTCCAGTTTGTATGCGATGCAAGTTCAGCGTTACCAACAGGCTGTGCGATCAACAATGGTCCTTTCACTGACAGAGCTGATTTCCAAAATCAGCTTAAAAAAAGCCTTTCAAAAGTAAGTACTTTCGCTTACTTCTCCTCTACCGGATTCGGCCGATAAAGTCGGCGATAATATTCCAGACGTTGTAGATATAACGGCACGCTTTCCTCAGGTATACCGGATGGAATCGCGTTACGGGGGGGAAGTTTATTCAGATACTCCCGGAACGCCTGGCTTGATGCCATGAAATCTACGGCTTTATCAATAAGAAGCGGAACGTTTTCACCTAATTTGCCCATAATAATATCTCCGTATTACCCCGCGCCGGGAAAGCGCGACCGCCGATTTTAGTTTAGATCCCGATAAAAATGACATTAAGGAAAACGTGCGAAATCCACAACGCTTGCCCTCACCTTCTGATTATATTGTTTATTAATCAATATATTATACGATTTTTGAACACAAGATTTGTTACCCGACAAAACTATTACAATGCCATCGGTTGTGAACAAAGCACCTCGTCGCGCATACTAGGGGCTATAAATTTATCTTTATCAGAAGCCATCCCATGAAAGAAGTCGAAAAAAACGAAATCAAACGTCTCAGCGATCGTCTGGACGCCATCCGTCACCAGCAGGCCGATCTGTCGCTGGTTGAAGCCGCAGACAAATATGCCGAGCTGGAAAAAGAGAAAGCAACTCTGGAAGCAGAAATTGCCCGCCTGCGAGAAGTTCACAGCCAGAAACTCAGTAAGGAAGCACAGAAGCTGATGAAGATGCCGTTCCAGCGCGCGATTACCAAAAAAGAACAAGCCGATATGGGTAAGCTGAAGAAAAGCGTTCGGGGGCTTGTGGTTGTACATCCGATGACCGCACTGGGTCGTGAAATGGGTCTGCAAGAGATGACCGGGTTCTCAAAGACAGCGTTTTAACCCTCTTACCTGTATATCTCCCTCACATCCCGCGTTTCTAAATGCGGGATGCAACAAATATCCTCCTCTTTTTCCTCTGTTTCCTCGTAGAGTCTACTTTTTACCAATGGCACTAAATCTGAAAATGCATTCAGTAAAAGGTTTGGTTCGACGCCTAAAAATGGAAGATATCATTCATAAAATAAAACTTTTGCCGTTATTTTTTCCATCCACATTCTAAAAACTCACCCAAAACATTTATTGTGTGAATATTAAATGAAAGCTATTTTTCTGCTTTAAATGCAGTGTTTGACATCTGATAACCCTCCTCATTAAAATCCGCCTCCCTAACACAATTAAACAATTTTAAAACTTAATAAATAATTTTCATAACAAATATATTCGCAACATTCATAAAGCCAGCCGTATAAATCGCAAAAGCATCAACCACAAATGGACACATCCCTTAGACCGCGTTGGTATCAGGGATGATATGTAAGGATAACTTTATATGAAAGTGAATAAATTATTGATAAGCGTCCTGGCGGCTTCGACAATACTGATGCTGTCAGGTTGTGACTATGTCGAAAAAAACAAAGTCGTTGATGAACTCACAAAACAACAAGAAGAACAAAAGGCCAGAATTGATCAACTCGAAAAACGACTAGAACAAGAAACCAAAAAGACAAACACCATTGAAAAACAAAGCATTAGTCTAATAAACAGTACAAAGCTGCTGGCTCAGGTAGTGAAAGAGATTAAGCATCAGCAAGATACATTTGTCTTTACTGAATTTAACCCCGATCAAACAAAATATTTCATTTTAAATAACGGTTCGGTAGGTATTGCCGGCAGGGTGTTATCTGTTGAAGCAATAGAAAATGGCAGTGTTATTCATATGTCATTGGCCAATTTATTAAGTATTCCCGTATCAAATATTGGTTTTCATGCCACCTGGGGCGGTGAAAGACCGGGTGATCTAAAAGAATATGCCAAATGGCAACAGCTACTATTTAGTACCACCATGAACTCCACGCTGAAATTATTACCAGGGCAATGGCAAGACATTAACTTAACGTTAAAAGGGGTGTCGCCCAATAACCTGAAATACCTGAAGTTGGCTATTAATATGCAGAATATCAACTTCGACAACCTTCCACCTGCTGATAACCGGCAGAAAAAAAGCAAAAAATAAATGCAGTCATTGCACTTATATCAAGGAATAGAGAGCAACAACAATGAACAAAATTTTTAAAGTTATCTGGAACCCTGCGACGGGAAGTTACAGCGTCGCCAGCGAAACGGCAAAAAGCCGTGGAAAGAAGAGCGGTCGCAGCAAGCTGTTAATTTCTGCGTTGGTTGCCGGTGGGTTGCTGTCGTCGTTTGGAGCGGGTGCTTCTATCGGTCTTGATGGTGGTGAGAGCATTGAAACTCCCGCAGAAACCGGTGACTGGATTGCTATCGGAAAGAATGCAAAAGCTACATCGACAACAATAGGGGAGGGAGGAGTCGCAATTGCAATAGGATCCAACGCGACAGCCAGTGGACAAGGAAGTACCGCATTCGGCTACAAGAGTCAGGCATCGGGTGATCGCTCCCTAACTATAGGGCAACAGTCTAAAGCCATGGGAGACAGATCCGCAGCATTCGGTAGCGGTGCAAATGCAACAGCAGATTATTCTCTTGCATTGGGGGGGGCCACCTATGTCGGTGGTGCATACTCCACTGCAATAGGTAGAGGTTCAAGAGCAGAAGATGGTGCTGATTATGCAGCTAGCCTTGGTTACCAGGCAATAGCCGCAGGAAAGTATAGTCTGGCACTCGGCTCGGATACAAAAGCCAATGCCATTGATAGCCTGGCATTTGGAAGACTGGCTTTAGCGAATGCCGATGGTGCCATTGCAATGGGTGCCGACGCTCAGGCAAATGGTTTATATAGCCTGGCATTGGGTTCAAACAGCATAGCTAACGCGGACAATACCGTTGCGCTCGGATATGGTGCCAATGCAGCCAAAGCTGGAGCAATGGCTTTCGGTCAGGCAGGAAAGGCAGATGGTGTAAATTCTATTGCGTTGGGTAATAACAGTCAGTCAAGCAGCGAAAACAGTATTGCGCTTGGACAAGAAAGCTTTGCCGGTTCTGAAAAAAGTATTGCGATTGGTAGCCTGTCCAGTGTAACAGGTGTCAACTCCGTTGCTCTGGGCACAGGTTCCACAGCGGTGGAAGATAATACTGTTTCAGTAGGTAACGACACGCTACAGCGTAAAGTTGTCAATATGGCAAAAGGTGATATTAGCAGTACCAGTACTGATGCCATCAATGGTTCACAGCTTTATGATATCAGTAAGTCAGTCGCAGACCGTCTGGGCGGCGGCGCCTCCGTGAGTACTGCCGGAGTTGTTAACGCCCCTAACTACAAACTGCAAAGTGGTACCTTTAATAATGTTGGCGACGCGTTAAAGGGTATTGATGATAATACATTACAATGGGACTCAGTTAAAAAAGTCTACAGCGCAAAACACGGTTCTGAGGCCACCAGCAAAATCACCAACGTTACGGCGGGTGAGCTGAACGCATCCAGTACCGATGCGGTTAACGGCTCGCAGTTAAAAACCACTAACGACAATGTGGCAACCAACACCACTAATATCAGCAACCTGACTGGCGATGTTGCTAACAACACCACTAACATCACTAACCTGACGAATGACGTTGCCGCCAACACCACCAATATCACTAACCTGACTGATACGGTGACTAACCTTGGTGAAGATGCGCTGAAATGGGATGACACCGCTGGCGTATTCACTGCCGCACACGGCACTGAAGCCACCAGCAAAATCACTAACGTTACGGCGGGTGAACTGACGGAGACCAGTACCGATGCGGTTAACGGTTCTCAGTTGAAAACCACTAACGATAACGTGGCAACCAACACCACTAATATCACCAACCTGACTGGCGATGTTGCTAACAACACCACCAATATCACTAACCTGACTGATACGGTGAATAGCCTCGGTGAAGATGCGCTGAAATGGGATGACGCCGCTGGCGTATTCACTGCCGCACACGGCACTGAAGCCACCAGCAAAATCACTAACGTTACGGCGGGTGAGCTGACGGAGACCAGTACCGATGCGGTTAACGGTTCTCAGTTGAAAACCACTAACGACAATGTGGCAACCAACACCACTAATATCAGCAACCTGACTGGCGAAGTTGCTAACAACACCACCAACATCACTAACCTGACGAATGATGTTGCCGCCAACACCACCAGTATCACCAACCTGACTGATACAGTGACTAACCTTGGTGCCGACGCGCTGGCATGGGATGACGCCTCAGGTGCATTCACCGCCGCACACGGCACTGAAGCCACCAGCAAAATCACTAACGTTACGGCGGGTGAACTGACGGAGACCAGTACCGATGCCGTTAACGGTTCTCAGTTGAAAACCACTAACGACAATGTGGCAACCAACACCACCAATATCAGCAACCTGACCGGCGAAGTTGCTAACAACACCACCAACATCACTAACCTGACGAATGATGTTGCCGCCAACACCACCAGTATCACCAA
>NZ_PTRF01000018.1:0-90190 GCF_002965705.1 Escherichia sp. MOD1-EC6842
ATTCAATATTGTGTAGTGTGATCCCAGCGACATTGTTTTTTAATTATTAAATCTATTTTTGGTGCAATAAAAGTTATAAATAAGCATATAAAACAACAAGTTACCATGTGGTTTTATTAGTTAATTTAATTACAATATCGCTTACATATGACGATCTAATATTAAATTAGGAATTAATGTTAAATAAAGGTGATAGATGTAGTTGATTATATATAGGTGGGAGTGATGATTTGCGGATTATAATAAATTGCCCCAGTAAACGGGGCAATATTGAACAGTATTATTCAACGAAAATATGCGGATAAAACCGTGACATGTCCTGGGTGATTAATGCTCGGTCTTCACGAATCCCAATTCCGGCAGGTTGATCGTTCACCAGCCAACTTCCAATCAGCATATAACTGTCGCCAAATTTCGGTAGTGGATGGAATTGCTGAACAATCATCCCTTCTTCGCCATACGGACCTTCCGCTGCTTCAATGGTTTTACCGTTCTCAATGATCGACACGTTTGCGCCTTCACGGGAGAAGATCGGTTTAACCACATATTTTTCCATTTGCGGATGATCATCTTCCGCAAAATAAGCGGGCAGCAGGTTCGGGTGATTCGGGAACATCTCCCACAGCAGCGGCAGAAGCGCCTTGTTGGAGATAATGCTCTTCCACGCCGGTTCCAGCCAACGCACGCCAGCATCTTCAAGTTTAGTGGAGAACATTTCGCGCAGCATAAATTCCCACGGATACAGTTTGAACAGGTTAGCGATGACCTGATCCTGCAAATCTGTGAACTGACCTTTTTCGCCTAAACCGATATCGTCGATGTACAGAAACTCGGTGGCGATTTCAGCTTCGGTCGCGCAGTCCTGCAAATACTGAATGGTGCCACGATCTTCCACTGTGTCGCGACAGCAGGTGAGATGCAGCAACTGAAAGCCGTACTGCTCACGCAACTCGACAAAACGGTCAATGAGCTTTTCTTGCAGACTGTTAAACTGGTCGCTGCCTTCCGGCAGGTTGCCCGCGTTAAGTTGATCTTCCAACCAGATCCACTGAAAGAACGCCGCCTCGTATAGTGACGTTGGCGTATCGGCGTTATTTTCCAGAAGTTTAGGTTCGCCAGTGCCATCCCACGCCAGATCAAGACGCGAATAAAGCGATGGCTGGTGCGTCAGCCATGACTGACGCACAAAACTCCAGGTGTGTTTTGGAATGCGGAATTTGGTCATCAGCTCGTCGCTGGCGATCACTTTTTCCACCACTTTCAGGCACATCTGGTGTAGTTCAGCGGTGACCTCTTCCAGCTTTTCAACCTGGGCGAGGGTCAATTTGTAGTAAGCATCTTCACACCAGTACGGCTCACCGTACATGGTATGGAAATTGAAACCGTACTCGTGAGCTTTCTCGCGCCAGTCCGGGCGCTCGGTAATACTGACTCTTTCCATCGGTATCAGCCGCCCATTGAACGAGAGGAAGTGCCGGTTGCGCTACGCTGCATGGTGCTTTGTTTGGCAACAGATTCACCAAAGCCGCCACGGGTAACGGTGGTGGTGGTGGCTGGTTTCGGCGCCATGGCTGTTTTCGGTACGGTCATGGTGCGGCCTGGCTGGGCTGCGCCATAGTTTTTACCGGTGGCATCAGTGTATTTGCCGTAAGCCGGGCTGGCCGGGTTTTTCGAAGAGAACAGCGGTTGTTGCGCAAAGCCCGCGCCGCCGCCCATCAGACGTCCCATCATGTAACCGGCCATCAGCGGCATCCAGAAGCTACCGCTGGATTGCTGAGCCTGCGCCTGGTTTTCTGGCGCCATGCCAGCCTGAGCAGGTGCCTGCTGGCATTGACCTTCGCCAAATTCAGCAACACAGTCTTCACGGGTGGCGTATTTCGGCGCAGTACGTTCCGCTTCTTTCAGCGCATTATTGTACGCAGTGGTGCATTCTGCACTTTTGCCTGGGTTTGCCGCTGAACAATCATCAGCATTTTGATACAGAGACACTGTTTCATCACTCTTTTCACAGCCTGCCAGCATAAAAACAGTGGCAACCGCGAGAGCAACAGGTGTCAGATGGCGTGCGCTCCAGTTTTTGCGGAACGATGCGTGGCGTATGGATTTTGTCCGTTTCATTTTTGTCTTCCGGGACCAGTGGTAAATACCCATCAGAATAGAGGATGGCTGGTCGAAATTGAAGCGAGAAGGGGGAAGAATGCGGCAGATAACCCGTATCTTTACGTTGCCTTACGTTCAGACGGGGCCGAAGCCCCGTCGTCGTCATCAGTTACGGAAAGGGTTATGACCGTTACTGGTGGTAGTGCGTGCGGATGTTTGCTGAACAACAGGTGCCGGGCTATCAGGCGCATAGCCATCAGCAATAGCATTCTGTTCTGGCGTTGGCGGCGCAACGTTTTCCGGGTTAGTGGAAACCGGTTTGCTCAGCGCATTGTTCAGTGCCAGCAGATCCTGCTCGTTCAACGTACCCAGAGCTGATTTAATATTCAACTGGTTAATCAGGTAGTTATAACGCGCATTTGCCAGTTCTTGTTTGGCGTTGTACAGCGTAGTGGTGGCGTCCAACACATCAACAATGGTACGCGTACCGACCGAGTAGCCCGCTTCCATCGCGTCTAATGAGCTTTGGGCGGAAACAACGGCTTGTTTGTAAGCGTTAATGCTACTGATAGATGCATTAATGTTGTTGAAAGAGGAACGCACGGTTTGCACGACGCTACGGTGTGCGCTTTCCAGTTGTTCGCTGGCACCGACAAAGTTGTACTGTGCCTGTTTCACCTGCGAGTTAACCATCCCGCCCTGATAAATCGGCAGCGAGAAGCTCAGACCCACTTTGTTCTGACCCATATTGCTGTCGTCATACTGGGCACTGTTCGCTCCACGGGTTTTCGAACCGCTATAAGAGGTGTCAGAAATCCCGGTAGAAGCCGTTAAATCCAGCGTCGGTAAGTGACCATCCTGCGCCTGGCGAATTTGCTCGCGCGCCAGATCCTGGCTCAAACGTGCCTGTAACAGCGACAGGTTGCGTTTTTCTGCTTCTTTCAGCAGCGCGTTAACCGGCTGTGGTTTGTCGGTTTTGAAGTTTTCGACATTCAGGGCCGCCAGTTCCGGATAGTAATTACCGGTGATCTGACGCAGTTGCTCAACGGCATTGTCGAGGTTGTTACGTGCGGTCACTTCGTTCGCCAGCACGGTATCGTACTGGGCGCGGGCGTTCTGCACGTCGGTGATCGCCACCAGACCCACGTTAAAACGTTGGGTGGTTTGATCTAACTGACGGTAGATCGCTTCTTTTTGCGCCTGGGTATAGGAAAGCACGTCAATAGCATTCAACACGTTGAAATAAGCGGTCGCGGTGTTGAGGATCAAGGTTTGTTGATCGGTCTGATAGGTGACGTCCTGAATACCGGCAGCCTTTTCCTGCAAGGTCAGCGCCCGCCATTTCGACATATCGAAAATGGACTGAGTCAACTGCAGGGATGCACTGGTTGCGTTAGAGTTGATGCCGTTCGCGTCGCGGTAGCCGTTGCTATAGGTGTAATCTGCACCTAAACCTAGCTGTGGCAGTAATGGACTGCGCGCTTCATTAATTTTTTCAAAGGCAGCATCACGATCGGCGGCAGACTTACGCAATTCCGGGTTACTAAGGCGTGCTTGCTGATAAACTTGCATCAGGTTCTCGGCCTGGCTCAACGTACTGAACCCAGAAAGGCTCAGGCCGATAAGAATGGGGAGCAATTTCTTCATTTGCATTCCTTGTGGTGAAGCAGTATTTAGCGCTGATCAAACTGTAAAATTATTGCGGATTCTAGCAGAAGCCGCTACCGCAAAAGGTTGGCGTTACGTGCCATAGGGCATTAATGTGCCTCAATTTAACACATGACTGCTCAAACGGCAGTCAAACGTCGCTGAAATTCACATTTAATTCACTATTAGTGCCAGGACATTAACCATGCTTAAGCCAGACAACCTGCCCGTTACATTTGGCAAAAACGATGTAGAAATTATTGCACGAGAAACACTTTATCGCGGCTTTTTTTCATTAGATCTTTATAGGTTTCGTCATCGTCTATTCAACGGGCAAATGAGTCATGAAGTCCGCAGAGAAATTTTTGAGCGCGGTCACGCCGCAGTCTTGCTACCCTTTGACCCAGTGCGTGATGAAGTCGTGTTGATTGAGCAGATACGGATTGCCGCGTATGACACCAGCGAAACGCCCTGGCTACTGGAAATGGTTGCCGGGATGATTGAAGAGGGGGAAAGTGTGGAAGATGTCGCCCGACGCGAAGCGATTGAAGAGGCGGGGCTGATAGTCAAACGAACCAAACCGGTGTTAAGTTTCCTGGCAAGCCCAGGCGGCACCAGTGAGCGTTCGTCAATTATGGTGGGCGAAGTGGACGCCACGACCGCAAGCGGTATTCACGGTCTGGCTGATGAAAACGAAGATATTCGCGTTCATGTGGTAAGCCGGGAACAGGCCTACCAGTGGGTAGAAGAGGGGAAAATCGACAACGCAGCGTCAGTCATCGCTTTGCAATGGCTGCAACTGCATCATCAAGCGTTAAAAAATGAGTGGGCATAAATGAAGCGTTACACACCTGACTTTCCTGAAATGATGCGCCTGTGCGAGATGAACTTTTCACAATTGCGCCGTTTGTTACCGCGCAATGATGCACCCGGCGAAACTATAAGCTATCAGGTGGCAAACGCACATTATCGGCTAACGATAGTGGAATCGACCCGATACACTACCCTGGTGACAATAGAACAGACTGCGCCCGCGATCAGTTACTGGAGCCTTCCGTCAATGACGGTGCGTCTGTATCATGACGCGATGGTGGCTGAAGTGTGTTCAAGCCAGCAGATTTTTCGCTTCAAAGCGCGGTATGATTATCCTAATAAAAAGTTGCATCAACGCGACGAAAAGCATCAAATTAATCAGTTTTTAGCGGATTGGTTGCGATACTGTTTAGCACATGGAGCGATGGCGATTCCGGTTTATTAGCGTCGTGAAACCTAAGGACACCATTTGGAAAGCCTGTTAACCCTTCCTCTGGCTGGTGAGGCCAGAGTCAGGATTTTACAAATTACCGACACTCACCTGTTTGCACAAAAGCACGAAGCCCTGTTGGGGGTAAACACCTGGGAGAGCTACCAGGCTGTGCTGGAGGCGATTCGTCCACACCAGCACGAATTCGACCTGATTGTCGCGACAGGTGATTTAGCGCAGGATCAAACTGCTGCGGCCTATCTGCACTTTGCGGAAGGCATCGCAAGCTTTCGTGCGCCCTGCGTCTGGCTGCCGGGAAACCATGATTTCCAGCCTGCGATGTACAGCGCGTTACAGGATGCGGGTATTTCCCCGGCGAAGCGTGTGTTTATCGGTGAGCAATGGCAAATCTTGCTGCTGGATAGCCAGGTGTTTGGCGTACCGCACGGCGAATTGAGCGAGTTTCAGCTTGATTGGCTGGAGCGTAAGCTGTCTGATGCGCCAGAGCGCCATACGTTGCTGCTACTGCACCATCATCCGCTGCCTGCAGGCTGTAGCTGGCTCGACCAACACAGTCTGCGTAACGCAGGTGAACTGGATAATGTGCTGGCGAAGTTTCCGCACGTCAAATATCTGCTGTGTGGTCATATTCATCAGGAACTCGATCTCGACTGGAACGGGCGCCGCCTGATGGCAACGCCGTCGACCTGTGTACAATTTAAACCACACTGTTCCAACTTCACGCTGGACACCATTGCTCCCGGCTGGCGTACGCTGGAGTTACATGCTGATGGCACGCTGACTACCGAAGTGCACCGCCTTGCGGACACGCGTTTCCAACCTGATACCGCTTCAGAAGGTTACTGATGTCTACGCTTCTTTATTTACACGGTTTCAACAGCTCGCCGCGTTCTGCAAAAGCGAGCTTGTTGAAAAACTGGCTGGCGGAACATCACCCTGACGTTGAGATGATTATTCCGCAGTTGCCGCCGTATCCTTCCGATGCGGCAGAACTGCTGGAATCCATTGTCCTGGAACATGGCGGCGATTCGCTGGGTATCGTCGGTTCATCACTGGGGGGTTACTACGCCACCTGGTTGTCGCAATGTTTTATGCTGCCCGCAGTGGTGGTAAACCCGGCGGTGCGCCCGTTTGAATTGCTAACAGACTATCTCGGTCAGAACGAGAACCCCTACACCGGGCAGCAATATGTGCTAGAGTCACGCCATATTTACGATCTCAAAGTCATGCAGATTGACCCGCTGGAAGCGCCGGATCTTATCTGGCTGCTGCAACAGACGGGAGATGAAGTGCTGGATTACCGCCAGGCGGTGGCGTACTACGCTTCCTGCCGCCAGACTGTAATAGAAGGCGGCAACCACGCATTCACGGGCTTCGAAGATTATTTCAACCCGATCGTCGATTTTCTTGGTCTGCACCATCTCTGACGATCAACTCGAATTGCTAACTTAAACCATGACGCAAACTTATAACGCTGATGCCATTGAGGTACTCACCGGGCTTGAGCCGGTTCGCCGCCGTCCGGGGATGTATACCGATACCACTCGCCCTAACCATTTGGGGCAAGAAGTTATTGATAACAGTGTCGATGAAGCACTGGCGGGTCACGCAAAACGCGTGGATGTAATTTTACATGCTGACCAGTCGTTAGAAGTGATTGACGATGGTCGCGGGATGCCGGTGGATATTCACCCTGAAGAGGGTGTACCGGCGGTTGAACTGATTCTTTGCCGTCTGCACGCAGGCGGTAAATTCTCTAACAAAAATTACCAGTTCTCTGGCGGCCTGCATGGCGTGGGGATTTCGGTGGTTAACGCCTTGTCGAAGCGCGTAGAAGTCAACGTGCGCCGCGATGGCCAGATTTATAACATCGCGTTTGAAAATGGCGAAAAGGTTCAGGATTTGCAGGTCGTCGGCACTTGCGGTAAACGCAATACCGGCACCAGCGTGCACTTCTGGCCGGATGAAACCTTCTTTGACAGCCCGCGCTTTTCTGTTTCCCGGCTTACACATGTACTGAAAGCCAAGGCAGTACTGTGCCCCGGCGTTGAGATCACCTTTAAAGATGAGATCAACAACACTGAGCAACGCTGGTGCTATCAGGACGGTCTGAACGATTACCTGGCGGAAGCGGTAAACGGTTTACCGACACTGCCGGAAAAACCGTTTATCGGTAATTTCGCTGGCGATACTGAAGCGGTTGACTGGGCACTACTGTGGCTACCGGAAGGCGGTGAACTGCTGACCGAAAGCTACGTCAACCTGATCCCAACGATGCAGGGCGGTACGCACGTTAACGGTCTGCGTCAGGGCTTGCTGGATGCGATGCGTGAGTTTTGCGAATACCGCAACATTCTGCCGCGCGGCGTGAAACTGTCGGCGGAAGATATCTGGGATCGCTGCGCATATGTGTTGTCAGTAAAAATGCAGGATCCGCAGTTTGCCGGGCAGACCAAAGAGCGTCTCTCTTCGCGTCAATGTGCGGCATTCGTTTCTGGCGTGGTTAAAGATGCCTTCACCCTGTGGCTGAACCAGAACGTCCAGGCGGCGGAACTACTTGCTGAGATGGCGATTTCCAGCGCCCAGCGTCGTATGCGTGCCGCCAAAAAAGTGGTACGTAAAAAGCTGACCAGCGGCCCGGCGCTGCCTGGCAAACTGGCTGACTGCACCGCGCAGGATCTTAACCGTACCGAACTGTTCCTCGTGGAAGGGGACTCCGCAGGCGGATCCGCCAAGCAGGCGCGCGATCGTGAATATCAGGCGATCATGCCGTTGAAAGGTAAGATCCTTAACACCTGGGAAGTCTCTTCCGATGAAGTACTGGCCTCGCAGGAAGTGCACGATATTTCGGTTGCGATCGGTATTGATCCTGACAGCGATGATCTTAGCCAGCTACGTTACGGCAAGATCTGTATCCTCGCGGATGCGGACTCCGATGGCCTGCACATTGCCACGCTGCTCTGCGCGCTGTTTGTAAAACACTTCCGCACGCTAGTGAAACATGGTCACGTTTACGTTGCTCTGCCACCGCTCTACCGTATTGATCTGGGTAAAGAGGTCTATTACGCGCTGACAGAAGAAGAGAAAGAGGGCGTACTTGAGCAATTAAAACGCAAGAAAGGCAAGCCGAACGTTCAGCGTTTTAAAGGGCTGGGGGAAATGAACCCTATGCAATTGCGCGAAACTACGCTTGATCCGAATACTCGCCGTCTGGTGCAGTTAACCATTGATGATGAAGACGATCAGCGTACTGACGCGATGATGGATATGCTGCTGGCGAAGAAACGCTCGGAAGACCGCCGTAACTGGTTGCAAGAGAAAGGCGACATGGCGGAGATTGAGGTTTAAAAGAAAGAACATTGCCCGGTCAGGATGGCCGGGCAAACAAGGCAGGATTAAATCCCCGGCTGCAGAATACGAATATTCATCTCCAGCACGTCGCCTTTTACGGCTTCACTATATGCTTTCATGTGCGGGGTTTGCAGATGCGCTTCAAGATGGGCAATGCTTTCCCACTGCTCAATCATCACGATAGAGTCCGGCGCCATAGACTGGAAACTCACGCCAGCAGCGCAATCCACCATCGGCGCATAGCCGTGGCAACCTTCTTCCTTCAGTACGATTGGAACGATTTTAGCAAACTGATCCAATACTGCCTGACGGTGATGTTGGCCAGGACGAGTACGGATTTCAGCGATTACTGTAAGCATGGTTAACTCCTTCTAAAGCCAGAGCTCTAGTTAACCAAAAATTTCCACAAGATGCTTGCGATATTCTTCAGTATAGCGGGGAACATCAGGCATTTTTATCACGTCATTAGCGATAAATGTCGGCAGCGGTTCCATACCGAGGAATTGGTTTGCTTTATGGAACGGCAGATACACGCCGTCAACGCCGACGCCGTGGAAGAACTGATCTTTTTCGGTGAAGGCTTCCATTGGTGCGTTCCAGGTCAGAGAGAGCATATATTTTTTGCCCTGTACCAGGCCGCCAGAGCCGTATTTTTTCGACGGATCTTTGCGGGTACGACCATCGCTGGCATACAGCGTACCGTGACCTTCGGTGAACACATCATCAATGTATTTTTTCACCGTCCACGGCGCGCCCATCCACCAGCCAGGCATCTGCCAGATAACCACATCAGCCCAGAGAAAGTTTTGTACTTCGGCTTTGACATCGTAGTCGCTGTCGGCGCGAACGATACGGACATCATGCCCGAGGTCGCGGAGCGTGCCATCCGCGACTTCGGTCAGGGTGTCGTTCAGTTGACCATTGGAGTGGGCGAATTTCTTCGCGCCGTTGATAATCAGGATATTGCTCATTTTTTATCCTCAAGGTGAGAAGTTTGTCGACTATAGTACGTCACAGAGCGGTACGGTGAAATTAGCAAAATGTGCAAAGTCTTTTGCGAATTTTGCAACAATATCACCACTACCAGCTCACCTTCGCCTCAAATCCACCTTGTTCCGCATTCCCAAACACAACATTCATGCCATGCAATTTGGCGATCCGCTGGACAATCGACAGCCCAAGCCCACTGCCGGTGGCGGTTTGTCCTGGTGGGCGATAGAAACGTTCGCCAATTCGCGCCAGTGCCTCTGGCGTTACACCGGGACCGTTATCCCTTACGATGAAATTATCGGCATTCAGCGTGACGTCCACCACGCTGCCCTGTGGACTGTAGCGCACGGCGTTATCCAGCAGATTTCGTACCAGCAAACTTAGCAATAGCGGTTGTCCGGTGCGTTTGATGCCCTGTGTATTGAGCGTCAGCCGCACGTCAATTTTCGCCTGTTGCGCCGTGTGGTAAATATCCATTACCGACGATTGCAGGAGATCTTCAAGTGGGATCTCCGCGACGTCCTGAAGGTTATCCAGCGAGTCGAGCCGCGATAGTGTGAGCAGTTGATCAACAAGGCGGGTGGCGCGATCGATCCCGGAATGTAACTGTATCAGTGCTTTTTTCCGTGCCTGCGGATCGTCGTCGGAAAGCTGTGCGACTTCGGTTTGTACTTTCAGCGCCGTTAACGGGCTACGCAGTTCGTGAGCGGCATCGGAGGTAAAGCGTCGTTCACGAACCATCATCGCATGTGTACGGTCGAAAAGTTGATTCAGAGACTCAACCAGCGGACGCACTTCGTTGGGTACACCGTCAGCGTTGAGCGGTTTTTCCGAGTCAGGATCGCGCATACGTAGCGCCAGCGCCAGTTTGTTTAGTGGCGAGAGTTCACGGCCCAGTAGTACCATCATGATGATCAACATGATAGGCAGCGCGATAAGCCAGGGAATGAGCTGTCCAGTGACAATCGCCAGTGCCATGTCTTCACGGTATTCCCACTCCTGGCCAACAACGATGCGATATTTACCATCATGTGACGTCATCCAGACAAAACGCCAGGGATCGTCTTCACCTACCAGTTGCCCATTAGCAAAACCTTCCCGTTGATAGCTGTAGGGAATATCTTCTCCATTATCGCCATCGTTAAGAACCATGTTGCCGTCGTGAGTAAAGACTGCAAAGGTCAGCGCATCATCATCTACGTGACCGTGTTTTAATTTATTCGGTGTTTGCGCCATACGATCTGCCGCATTGATTTCGTTAAGATCGAGCGTACTTAACCGTTTGGCAAACAGCATCAACTGGGTATCGAATAACTCATCGACATTATCCATTGTTTGTTTCCAGGCGACAAAGCTGGAGACAAGCCAGGTCACCGAGGCCAGAATCAAAAAGATCAGCGTCAGTCTGACTCGCAGACTAAGGCGTTGGGTAAATTTCATTTCTCACCTAATGTGTAGCCAATACCGTGAACGGTGCGAATAAAGTCGCTGCCGAGCTTACGTCGCAGATGATGCACATGCACTTCGATGGCATTGCTGGTGACCTCTTCGTCCCAGGTGTACAGTTTTTCTTCAATCAATTTGCGCGGCAGTACCCGACCAGCGTTACGCATCAGTAATTCCAGCAGGGCAAATTCTTTTGGCTTCAGCGTTAAGGGTTCGCCAGCCTGAGTGGCAATACGTTTGCCGGGGTCGAGCATTACGTTACCGTGATGTAACTCATTGCTGGCTTGCCCGTTGCTTCGACGCATCAGTGCTTCCAGCCTGGCAGCGACTTCTATTAAGGCAAAAGGTTTACACAGATAATCGTCGGCGCCCAGACGCAAACCTTCTACGCGTTCCGCCAGGGCGTCGCGCGCGGTCAGGATCAGTACCGGTTCACGCTGACCTTTATCCCGCCATTCGCGCAAAATATCGCGACCATCCATTCCCGGTAAGGTTAGATCAAGGATTACTGCGTCATAAGGTGCGCTATAAAGCGCCTCTTTTCCCTGACGACCTTCCGTAAACCAGTCAACACTAAAGCCCATCTTACTAAGACCTGTTTTGATGCCGTCGCCAATCAGCATGTCATCTTCTATCAGTAAAATTCGCATCTTTTCATCCCTGCGATAGCTGTATTCGTTGCCAGTAAACCGTGTTGTAACGTGCTCTGTACAGTACTAAATTTTCTTTTTTTTTCTTAAGAAGTTGTTAAGGAGTATCTTGTTTAATGCTCGAAAACAGACATTAAAGGGAGTAACAAACATGAAAAAATTAGCAGCAGTAATTGCAGTAATGGCTCTGTGTAGCGCACCAGTTATGGCAGCAGAGCAGGGTGGTTTTTCTGGCCCATCGGCAACACAAAGTCAGACCGGAGGATTCCAGGGGCCGAACGGCAGTGTAACTAACGTAGAAAACGCAAAATCCCTGCGTGATGATACCTGGGTAACCCTGCGCGGCAATATCGTTGAACGCATCTCTGACGATCTCTACGTGTTCAAAGATGCCAGCGGTACTATCAATGTCGATATCGACCACAAACGCTGGAACGGTGTGACTGTTACACCGAAAGATACGGTTGAGATTCAGGGGGAGGTCGATAAGGACTGGAACTCTGTTGAGATCGACGTTAAACAGATTCGTAAAGTGAATCCGTAATTGTTACCGCTCCCGGGACGCGTTCCCGGGAATAATTTCGCAGGGAGGCAAAATGACAAACCTGACACTGGACGTGAACATCATCAATTTCCCTTCAACCCGCGTGGCTTTGTTGCCGCATCGCTGTAGCCCTGAGTTACTCAACTATAGCGTGGCGAAATTTATCATGTGGCGCAAAGAGACGGGACTTTCTCCTGTTAACCAAAGCCAGACATTTGGTGTTGCCTGGGACGACCCTGCAAGCACCGCGCCGGAAGCGTTTCGCTTTGATATCTGCGGCAGCGTTAGCGAAGCGATTCCGGAGAATCGTTATGGCGTGAGTAATAGTGAGCTTGATGGAGGACGTTATGCCGTGGCTCGTCACGTTGGCGAACTGGACGATATTTCGCGCACGGTATGGGGCATCATTCGTCAGTGGCTGCCTGAAAGCGGCGAGAAAATACGTAAAGCGCCGATACTGTTTCACTACACTAATCTGGCTGAAGGGATGTCAGAGCAGCGGCTGGAAACGGATGTCTATGTGCCGTTGGCGTGATGGGGGAATCTTTACCGGAGTGTGAGCCAAATCACTCGCGATAAGTTTGAGCTAACAATGTCACAGGCGTATTGTTGTCGGGCTTATAATTTCTTCGGTAAGGAATACCATGTATACGCGAAATTTATTATGGCTGGTCAGCCTGGTAAGTGCGGCTCCTCTCTATGCTGCTGACATTCCCGCCAACACACCGCTCGCCCCACAGCAAGTCTTTCGTTACAACAATCATAGCGACCCCGGTACGCTCGACCCGCAAAAGGTTGAGGAGAATACTGCTGCGCAGATTGTGCTGGATCTGTTTGAAGGTCTGGTATGGATAGACAGTGAAGGCAAAGTGCAACCCGCTCAGGCCGAATCATGGGAGGTGGCAGATAGCGGCAAACGCTATGTTTTCCATTTACGTCACGGCTTACAGTGGTCTGATGGTCAGCCCTTAACGGCACAGGATTTTGTCCTCGGCTGGCAGCGCGCGGTTGACCCCAAAACGGCAAGCCCTTTTGCCGGCTATCTGGCGCAGGCGCATATTAAAAATGCAGCGGCTATTGTGACAGGCAAAGCGGATGTTGCATCGCTGGGTGTGAAGGCTACCGATGACCGCACTCTTGAAGTCACGCTTGAGCAGCCCGTTCCCTGGTTCACGACCATGCTCGCCTGGCCGACGCTGTTTCCGGTTCCGCATCATGTGATTGCGAAGTATGGCGATAGCTGGAGTAAGCCAGAACATATGGTTTACAACGGTGCTTTTGTTCTTGATAAATGGGTAGTTAACGAAAAGATTACAGCCCGAAAAAATCCGGAATACCGCGATGCCGAGCATACTGTCTTACAGCAGGTTGAGTATCTGGCGCTGGATAATTCGGTCACCGGTTATAACCGCTATCGCGCGGGAGAGGTTGATCTCACCTGGGTTCCGGCGCAGCAAATTCCTGCAATCGAAAAATCACTGCCTGGCGAGCTGCGGATAATCCCTCGCCTGAACAGCGAATATTACAACTTCAACACCCGGAAACCGCCGTTTGATGATGCCCGTGTGCGGCGGGCATTGTATCTTACGGTTGACAGGCCGCTAATCGCGCAAAAGATACTTGGGCTACGAACGCCAGCAACAACATTGACGCCGACAGAGGTAGAAGGGTTTCGTGCGCCGACGTTTGAGGAACTGCAAAAGCCAATGGGTGAACGCGTTGCGATGGCAAAAGCCTTGCTGAAACAGGCGGGATACGACGCCTCTCATCCGCTACGCTTTGAACTGTTCTACAACAAGTACGATCTGCATGAAAAAACGGCGATAGCCTTGTCTTCCGAATGGAAAAAATGGCTTGGCGCACAGGTGACGCTGCGCACGATGGAGTGGAAAACGTATCTCGATGCCTGGCGTAGTGGTGATTTCATGTTGTCGCGGCAGTCGTGGGATGCGACATATAATGATGCATCCAGCTTCCTGAACACGCTTAAAAGCGATAGTGAAGAGAACGTCGGTCACTGGAAAAACGCAAAGTATGACGTGTTACTAAACCAGGCCGCTCAGACCACTGACGCGACAAAGCGTAATGCGTTGTATCAGCAGGCAGAAGAGATCATCAACCAGCAGGCACCGCTCATCCCCATCTACTATCAACCGCTGATCAAACTGCTTAAACCCTACGTTGGCGGTTTTCCGCTGCATAATCCCCAGGATTATGTCTACAGCAAAGAGTTGTATATCAAGGCACATTGATGCCTTTATCGCCGTCGGAGCACGTCCGGCGGCACTATTCACACTGATCTCCTGTGACTCGACGCGACAGATAATGTAGTATCTCCGGCAATATTGCCCCTTTGAAGGCTGGCGAATAAGTTGAGGAATCAGAATTAATGAGCGATATGGCAGAGCGCCTTGCGCTACATGAATTTACGGAAAACGCCTACTTAAACTACTCCATGTACGTCATCATGGATCGTGCGTTGCCGTTTATTGGTGATGGTCTGAAACCTGTTCAGCGCCGCATTGTGTATGCGATGTCAGAACTGGGTCTGAATGCTACCGCCAAATTTAAAAAATCGGCCCGTACTGTGGGTGACGTACTGGGTAAATACCATCCGCACGGTGACAGCGCCTGCTATGAAGCGATGGTACTAATGGCTCAGCCGTTTTCTTACCGTTATCCGCTGGTTGATGGGCAGGGAAACTGGGGGGCACCGGACGATCCGAAATCGTTCGCGGCAATGCGTTATACCGAATCCCGCCTGTCGAAATATTCTGAGCTGTTACTGAGTGAGCTGGGGCAAGGGACGGCGGACTGGGTGCCAAACTTCGACGGCACGTTGCAGGAACCGAAAATGCTGCCTGCCCGCCTGCCGAATATTTTGCTTAACGGCACCACCGGTATTGCTGTCGGGATGGCGACGGACATTCCGCCACATAACCTGCGTGAAGTCGCACAGGCGGCAATCGCGTTAATCGACCAGCCGAAAACCACGCTCGACCAGTTGCTGGATATCGTGCAGGGCCCAGACTACCCGACTGAAGCGGAAATCATCACCTCCCGCGCCGAAATCCGTAAAATTTACGAGAACGGTCGTGGTTCTGTGCGTATGCGCGCGGTGTGGAAGAAAGAAGATGGCGCGGTAGTGATCAGCGCCTTACCGCATCAGGTTTCTGGCGCTCGCGTACTGGAGCAAATTGCTGCGCAAATGCGCAACAAAAAGCTGCCGATGGTTGACGATCTGCGCGATGAATCTGACCACGAGAATCCGACACGTCTGGTGATTGTGCCGCGTTCTAATCGTGTGGATATGGATCAGGTGATGAATCATCTGTTTGCCACGACCGATCTGGAAAAGAGCTATCGTATTAACCTCAATATGATTGGTCTGGATGGGCGTCCGGCGGTGAAAAACCTGCTGGAAATCCTCTCCGAATGGCTGGTGTTCCGTCGCGATACCGTGCGCCGCCGTCTCAATTATCGTCTGGAGAAAGTCCTCAAGCGCCTGCATATTCTTGAAGGTTTGCTGGTGGCGTTTCTCAATATCGACGAAGTGATTGAGATCATTCGTAATGAAGATGAACCGAAACCGGCACTGATGTCGCGTTTTGGCATTACGGAAACCCAGGCGGAAGCGATCCTCGAACTGAAACTGCGTCATCTCGCCAAACTGGAAGAGATGAAGATTCGCGGTGAGCAGAACGAACTGGAAAAAGAGCGTGACCAGTTGCAGAGCATTCTGGCTTCCGAGCGCAAGATGAATAACCTGCTGAAGAAAGAGCTACAGGCCGACGCACAGGCCTACGGCGACGATCGCCGTTCGCCGTTGCAGGAACGCGAAGAAGCGAAAGCGATGAGCGAGCACGACATGCTGCCGTCTGAACCCGTTACCATTGTGCTGTCACAGATGGGCTGGGTACGCAGCGCCAAAGGCCATGACATCGACGCACCAGGCCTGAACTATAAAGCGGGCGATAGCTTCAAAGCGGCGGTGAAAGGCAAGAGCAACCAACCGGTGGTATTTGTTGATTCTACCGGCCGTAGCTACGCCATCGACCCGATTACGCTGCCGTCGGCGCGTGGTCAGGGCGAACCACTCACCGGTAAACTGACGTTACCGCCAGGTGCCACAGTTGATCACATGCTAATGGAAAGCGACGATAAGAAACTGTTGATGGCTTCCGATGCTGGCTACGGATTCGTCTGCACCTTTAACGATCTTGTTGCCCGTAACCGTGCTGGTAAAGCGTTGATTACCTTACCTGAAAATGCGCATGTTATGCCGCCAGTAGTGATTGAAGATGCTTCTGATATGCTACTGGCTATCACCCTGGCAGGACGCATGTTGATGTTCCCGGTAAGCGAGCTTCCGCAACTGTCGAAGGGTAAAGGCAACAAGATCATCAACATCCCGTCGGCAGAAGCCGCGCGAGGCGAGGATGGTCTGGCACACCTGTATGTACTGCCGCCGCAGAGCACTCTGACTATTCATGTCGGGAAACGCAAAATTAAACTGCGCCCGGAAGAGTTGCTGAAAGTGACTGGTGAGCGTGGTCGCCGTGGCACCTTGATGCGCGGTTTACAGCGTATCGACCGTGTCGAGATTGACTCCCCTCACCGCGCCAGCAGCGGCGATAGCGAAGAGTAATATGCCGGAGGGGGGCTTTCTCCCGTTTGCAAGGAATGCCGGATGAAATGTTAAGTCGTCATCCGGCAGCGTATTCAACCCCCGGAAACGATAAAAATTCCCTTGAAACCGTTGTTTATTCATGCGTTGCGATTAACAATACGCTTTTCCAGAGAGCGGCTTTTAACAATGCCCTAACCTGATTTCAGGTGACGTACAATGCCAGTCTCTCAGATCTTCAGAGGGTGTTATGCTATATATCTTTCGTCTTATTATTACCGTTATTTACAGCATCTTAGTCTGTGTTTTCGGCTCCATTTACTGCCTTTTCAGCCCGCGAAATCCAAAGCATGTAGCCACCTTCGGGCATATGTTTGGGCGCCTTGCGCCGCTATATGGGCTGAAAGTTGAGTGCCGCAAACCTGCTGATGCTGAAAGCTATGGTAATGCTATCTATATTGCTAACCACCAGAACAACTATGACATGGTGACAGCATCGAACATCGTGCAGCCACCGACGGTCACAGTGGGTAAAAAGAGTTTGCTGTGGATCCCCTTCTTTGGGCAGTTGTACTGGTTAACCGGCAACTTATTGATCGACAGAAACAACCGTACTAAGGCGCATGGCACCATCGCGGAAGTCGTGAACCACTTCAAAAAGCGCCGTATTTCCATCTGGATGTTCCCGGAAGGAACGCGTAGCCGTGGTCGCGGCCTGCTGCCGTTTAAAACAGGGGCATTCCATGCGGCAATTGCGGCAGGCGTCCCGATTATTCCCGTGTGTGTTTCCACGACTTCGAATAAGATTAATCTTAATCGACTGAATAATGGTTTAGTGATCGTAGAAATGCTGCCGCCGATTGACGTCAGTCAATATGGTAAAGATCAGGTTCGCGAGCTGGCTGCTCATTGTCGTTCGATAATGGAACAAAAAATCGCCGAGCTCGATAAAGAAGTCGCAGAGCGCGAAGCCGCCGGAAAAGTTTAAGTCGGCAATCTGTTTTTTGCGGGGATGTTTTCCTGCACGGTATTACTTTAGCCAGTTTTACATGGAGCAAATATGTCACTCAGTCGGCGTCAGTTCATTCAGGCATCGGGGATTGCACTGTGTGCAGGTGCTGTCCCCCTGAAGGCAAGCGCAGCCGGTCAACAGCAACCACTGCCCGTTCCGCCGCTGCTTGAATCTCGCCGTGGGCAACCGTTATTTATGACAGTACAGCGCGCGCACTGGTCATTTACGCCAGGAACGCGCGCGTCGGTTTGGGGTATCAATGGTCGCTACCTTGGGCCGACTATCCGCGTCTGGAAGGGCGACGATGTTAAGCTGATTTACAGCAACCGACTGACAGAAAACGTCTCAATGACAGTGGCTGGATTACAAGTGCCAGGCCCACTGATGGGCGGTCCGGCACGCATGATGTCGCCAAACGCTGACTGGGCGCCTGTGCTGCCAATTCGCCAGAATGCTGCGACTTTGTGGTATCACGCCAATACCCCCAACCGCACGGCGCAGCAGGTCTATAACGGCCTTGCCGGGATGTGGCTGGTGGAAGATGAAGTCAGCAAGTCGCTGCCCATTCCTAACCATTATGGTGTGGATGATTTTCCGGTCATTATTCAGGATAAACGGCTGGATAACTTTGGTACGCCAGAATACAACGAACCGGGAAGCGGCGGCTTTGTTGGCGATACGCTGCTGGTCAACGGTGTACAAAGCCCGTACGTTGAAGTTTCGCGCGGTTGGGTGCGCCTGCGTCTGCTGAACGCATCGAACTCCCGTCGCTATCAACTGCAGATGAGCGATGGTCGCCCGTTACACGTGATTTCTGGCGATCAGGGATTCCTGCCTGCTCCTGTATCGGTGAAGCAGCTTTCGCTGGCACCGGGTGAACGCCGTGAAATACTGGTGGATATGAGCAACGGTGATGAAGTGTCGATCACCTGTGGCGAAGCGGCGAGCATTGTTGATCGTATTCGCGGCTTCTTTGAGCCGTCCAGCATTCTGGTTTCTACGCTGGTGCTAACGCTGCGCCCGACCGGCCTTCTGCCGCTGGTGACTGACAGCCTGCCGATGCGCCTGCTGCCGACTGAAATAATGGCTGGTTCGCCGATTCGCAGCCGTGATATAAGCCTGGGCGATGATCCCGGCATCAACGGGCAGCTATGGGACGTTAACCGCATTGACGTTGCTGCCCAGCAGGGAACGTGGGAACGCTGGACGGTACGCGCGGATGAACCGCAATCATTCCATATTGAAGGTGTGATGTTCCAGATCCGTAATGTTAATGGCGCAATGCCATTCCCGGAAGACAGAGGCTGGAAAGATACCGTCTGGGTTGATGGACAAGTGGAACTGCTTGTTTATTACGGTCAGCCTTCCTGGGCGCATTTCCCGTTTTACTTTGGTAGCCAGACACTGGAAATGGCGGATCGCGGCTCTATTGGGCAGTTGCTGGTCAATCCAGTACCGTAATCTTCATACTCGCCCTGGGAGGGCGAGTATGGAATACCTTTCGATTTCTCTTTCGTTCCGGCTTATAATCCCCGGCCTTTGATTATTTTTTTATCATTTCTGGAAGCAAAATGAGCTCTATCTCCCTGATCCAACCGGATCGCGACCTGTTCTCCTGGCCGCAGTACTGGGCCGCCTGTTTTGGACCGGCACCGTTTTTGCCGATGTCTCGTGAAGAGATGGATCAACTTGGCTGGGATAGCTGCGACATCATTTTGGTTACTGGCGACGCGTATGTCGATCACCCAAGCTTTGGGATGGCGATTTGCGGTCGTATGCTGGAAGCGCAGGGCTTTCGTGTCGGGATCATCGCCCAACCGGACTGGAGCAGCAAAGACGACTTTATGCGTCTGGGTAAACCGAATCTGTTTTTCGGCGTGACCGCAGGCAATATGGACTCGATGATCAACCGCTATACCGCCGATCGCCGTTTACGTCATGACGATGCCTACACGCCGGATAACGTCGCGGGTAAGCGACCGGATCGCGCCACACTGGTTTATACCCAGCGTTGTAAAGAGGCGTGGAAAGATGTGCCGGTGATCCTCGGTGGTATTGAAGCCAGCCTGCGCCGTACCGCTCATTATGATTACTGGTCTGATACCGTGCGCCGTTCCGTGTTGGTGGATTCCAAAGCAGACATGCTGATGTTCGGTAACGGTGAGCGTCCGCTGGTGGAAGTGGCACACCGTCTGGCGATGGGCGAGCCGATTAGCGAAATCCGCGATGTACGTAATACCGCGATTATCGTGAAAGAGGCGCTGCCTGGCTGGAGCGGCGTGGATTCTACTCGCCTTGATACACCGGGGAAAATCGACCCGATTCCGCATCCGTATGGCGAAGATTTGCCGTGTGCGGATAACAAACCGGTGGCTCCGAAAAAACAAGAAGCCAAAGCCGTAACCGTGCAGCCGCCGCGTCCGAAGCCGTGGGAAAAAACCTACGTTTTGTTACCTTCTTTCGAGAAAGTGAAGGGCGATAAAGTGCTGTACGCTCATGCTTCGCGTATTTTGCACCACGAAACCAACCCAGGCTGCGCTCGCGCATTGATGCAAAAACATGGCGACCGCTATGTGTGGATCAACCCGCCTGCTATTCCGCTTTCTACCGAAGAGATGGACAGCGTCTTTGCGCTGCCGTACAAGCGCGTGCCGCATCCGGCTTACGGTAATGCCCGTATTCCGGCTTACGAAATGATCCGTTTCTCAGTCAATATTATGCGTGGCTGCTTTGGCGGCTGCTCTTTCTGTTCTATTACCGAGCATGAAGGGCGCATTATTCAGAGCCGTTCGGAAGATTCGATCATCAATGAGATTGAAGCGATCCGCGACACCGTTCCTGGATTTACGGGCGTGATTTCCGATCTCGGCGGGCCAACTGCCAACATGTATATGTTGCGCTGCAAATCGCCACGCGCCGAGCAAACCTGCCGTCGTTTATCGTGCGTTTACCCGGATATTTGTCCGCATATGGACACTAACCACGAACCGACGATCAATCTCTATCGCCGCGCGCGCGATCTGAAAGGCATTAAAAAGATCCTGATTGCCTCCGGCGTGCGTTATGACATCGCCGTGGAAGATCCGCGCTATATCAAAGAGCTGGCAACCCATCACGTTGGTGGTTATCTGAAGATTGCCCCGGAACATACCGAAGAAGGGCCGTTGTCGAAGATGATGAAGCCGGGCATGGGCAGCTATGACCGCTTTAAAGAGCTGTTCGACACCTACTCGAAACAGGCAGGTAAAGAGCAGTATCTGATCCCATATTTCATCTCCGCGCACCCCGGTACACGCGATGAAGATATGGTGAATCTGGCGCTGTGGCTGAAGAAACATCGCTTCCGTCTCGACCAGGTACAGAACTTCTACCCGTCGCCGTTGGCTAACTCAACCACCATGTATTACACCGGCAAAAATCCGCTGGCGAAGATTGGTTATAAGAGCGAAGACGTTTTCGTGCCGAAGGGTGACAAACAGCGTCGTCTGCATAAAGCGTTGTTGCGTTACCACGATCCGGCAAACTGGCCGTTAATCCGCCAGGCGCTGGAAGCGATGGGTAAAAAGCATCTGATTGGCAGCCGTCGCGATTGCTTAGTGCCTGCGCCAACCATTGAAGAGATGCGCGAAGCTCGCCGTCAGAACCGTAATACCCGTCCGGCGTTGACCAAACATACGCCGATGGCGACCCAGCGCCAGACGCCTGCCGGAGCAAAGAAAGCGCCGTCTGCGCAACCTCGCCCGATGAATGCCGGTGCGAAGAAACGTCCTAAAGCGGCGACTGGACGTTAAAAAAACATCCCCGGTAACTGAATGCTACCGGGGATATTTTTATCACTCCGTATACATACGCAAGCAGCGCAGGCAATCAAAATAGTCCTGCGCATCAAGGCGTGTATTGGCTCTGTTAGCTTCGGATTTGGCGGCGTAAATTTGCGGGCGTAATGCTTTTATATCCTGCTCTAGCCGGGCGATTTTGGCATTTAATGTTTGTACATTACCTGCCAGTTGATTGACCTTTTGCTCATTGACGCAACCACTTAATAAGCCGGTTACCAGAACAACAGCTACCACGGTGAAAATCGTTTTCATATCGTGCTCCCTTTTATTTATTGTTCCGACTAATTTTTATTTTATTCAGTTCATTGCGTTAATCTGGCGTCGGTTTTCGTTTCAATCTGTTTAAGCAAGCTACCGCTGCCTGGACGGATAAAATCGGCAATTTCCCACTTTCCTTCGCGCCGATGTAAAACTAAATCCTGCTCTTCACTGTTACCATTGTTCAGCGCAATACGAACATGAATACGGGCGGAATCGGCGGTTTTTTCCTGGACACGAATTTCATCAACACGAGCAAATAGCGACTCTTCACCAAAACAAATCGGGTTGTCGTAAATAAATTGCCGTTCTATTTGCATCTCTTGATCGAAATTGCCGTTTTTATTGAAGGTGGTTTTATAAAATTCATTGACTGCCTGGCGATAGGTGTCGGAAACAACCCATGTCCAGGGCCAACTATAATCGGCAATATGTTTAAACAGTTCAGCGACAAAGGCTTCAGGCTCTTCTTTTTGTAATGAAGCCAGTGTTGCCAGGATTTTTTCATTCTCGCTATTAACTGCCTGCCAGACGCTACCATGGTTGCTGATGACATCATCAATGACCCAACGACCATTTTCTGCCACCATTTTCAGCGTTTGCGTGGTCTTTTCTTTATCGTCGTCAAAGGTACGGAAACGCACAACGGCATCTGCATGATCGGTATCCGTTTGAGTAACCACTACGCTTTCTAACACCAGATCGCCAAAATCCTGACAATCACAAATCGGATCATAATCCAGCCAGCCAATATTGCCCGGCAGCGTGAGATTATCATTCAGGGTAAGTGCCTTTTGTATGCGTGCAGACGTTATCGCCTGCTCTCCTGTCTCACCAAAATAAGGCGCGCTGGCATCAGATTTATAGTTTTGATAAATCTGGCGAACTGTCTGTTCTACAGTCAGCGAGGATGATTGGGCTTGAGTAGTGAAGCTTGCAAAAAACGCCAAAAACAGAAGTATTATTTTCATCTGTTTTTGACCTCACCGTCGTGTTTATCCATATTGTAGAGGCTTTGTTGATTAAAGAGCTCCCAGCTCTGCATGATTATGTCCTTAAATTTGGCATTTCTGAGCAGGGGAGAGTAACAACGGGCGGGAGGTGAGGGGAATAAATGATTTCTGAAAAGTCCGGTAGCGGAACATTACCGCTACCGGGAGAATTTGCCCGTTAGCCGCCGAACTGGTCGGGATCGGGACCGAGACGTTTACCCTGATCGAGTTTTGCGACTTCACCGAGTTCGTCTTTGTCGAGACGGAAATCCCAGACATCAAAGTTTTCGGCAATGCGTGAAGGCGTGACCGATTTCGGGATCACCACCAGACCGTTATCCAGATGCCAGCGGATAACAATTTGTGCCGGTGTTTTGCCGTATTTATCCGCCAGGTCGCGAATGACTTTCTGATCGAAAACGCCTTTCCCACCTTGCGCTAATGGACTCCAGGATTCGGTCTGGATTTTGTGCGTGGCATTCCAGGCATGAAGCTGGCGTTGCTGCATCAGCGGGTGAAGTTCGATTTGATTAATAACAGGCGTCACGCCAGTTTCGTCGATCAGACGTTGCAGGTGGTGGATCTGGAAGTTACAGACGCCAATGCTTTTGATTAATCCCTCTTTTTGCAGCTCGATCATTCCTTTCCACGCCTCGACATAGTGATCGATAGCGGGAACGGGCCAGTGCATTAAGTAAAGGTCTATATAATCAAGCTGGAGTTTTTTCAGGCTGTCGAGCAGTGCTTCGCGGGGGTGTTTGTGGTCGTCGTTCCACAGCTTGGTTGTAATGAACAACTCTTCTCTGGCAAGTGCGGCATTTTTCAGCGCCTTGCCGACACCTTCTTCGTTTTTATAGGCAGCAGCGGTATCAATTGAGCGATAACCCACTTCCAGGGCTTTTTGAATAGCGGTGATAACTTCCTCATTACTTGCTTGCCAGACGCCCAGTCCCAGCTGGGGCATGACATTGCCATCCTGTAGCTTAATAACGGTTGGATTAGCCATACGTTCCTCCTTTTATATGAACTCACCGGAGCCTGCTCCGGTGAGTTGGTGTGAACTTAAGTCTGGACGAAATACCCAAAAACGAAAGTTTGAGGAGGAAAAAGCTTAACGAGCGGCTTCGTAAATGCGGCGGCTGACATCCAGCGTAATGTCATGATTTTCGCCCAGTTGGGTCATGCCGTGTTCTTCCAGTTTCTTCAGCAATGCCGGGATGGAGCTGCCGTCCAGACCGTAGTCGGACAGGCGGGTCGGCACGCCCAATTGCTCGAAGAAGTTGCGGGTAGCGGCAATTGCGGCGTCAATACGCTCATCGTCGGAACCTTCAGTGATGTTCCAGACGCGTTCAGCATATTGCAGCAGTTTCGCGCGCTTGGTGTCGCGTTTTTCATTCCACAGAGCAGGCAGGACAATAGCCAGCGTTTGCGCGTGATCCAGACCGTGCATCGCAGTCAGTTCGTGTCCCAGCATATGTGTTGCCCAGTCCTGCGGTACGCCGGCGCCGATCAAACCGTTCAACGCCTGAGTCGCTGCCCACATGACGTTGGCGCGCACATCGTAGTTTTCTGGCTCTTTCAGGGCTTTCGGACCATCTTCGAGAAGCGTCAGCAAAATGCCTTCTGCGAAGCGATCCTGAATTTTTGCATCAACCGGTTTGGTAACATACTGTTCCACGGTGTGTACAAAGGCATCCACTACGCCATTAGCCACCTGGCGCGGCGGCAGGGTGTAGGTATAAACCGGATCGAGCACGGCAAATACCGGCTGAACATGGGCAGAATGGAACGCCTGCTTGTCGCCTGTGGTTTTACGGGAGATCACCGCGCCTGCGTTGGATTCTGAACCGGTCGCTGGCAGCGTCAGCACACAGCCCATCGGGATGGCGCTTTTAATCTCTTTACCGCCCGTTTGCAGAATGTGCCACGGATCGATATTTTCCGGATAGTTAGCCGCTGCGGCGATAAATTTGGTGCCGTCCAGTACGGAACCGCCGCCAACCGCCAGCAGGAAAGTCACTTTCTGTTCGCGAACCAGTTTCACGGCGTTCATCAGCGTTTCATAAGCCGGGTTTGGTTCAATACCGCCAAACTCCAGCACGTCCATACCTTTCAGCGCATCCAGAACCTGATCGAGAACGCCTGTTTTTTTCACGCTGCCGCCGCCGTAGGTAATCAATACGCGAGCATCGTGAGGAATTTGTTCGCGTAAACCAGCGATAGCGCCTTTACCAAACAGAATACGGGTTGGGGTGTGCAGATTAAAGTTGTTCATTACGTGCTCCCTTTGCTGGGCCAATATGAGGGCAGAGATCGGTCTGCCTGATGTTTTTCATTGTGGTCGCCAGCGTCGCTGCTCTCAATGCTCATTTCTGCCAATGTCTTGCCTATTTCTCCAGAGCACTGGAGAAATAGTACAAAATTGCGCACAATCAAATTGACGCATTATTCTTAAGAAATTACGCGATATGAAACGTGAAGAGATTTGCCGCCTGCTGACGGACAAAATTAATAATATGAAAAATAAAGAAAATAGTTTGTCTGAATTGCTGCCCGATGTGCGCTTATTGTATGGCGAGAACCCCGGCGCACGTACGCCGGTGATGTATGAGCCTGGCATCATAATTCTCTTTTCCGGGCATAAAATCGGCTATATCAATGAGCGCGTGTTTCGTTATGATGCCAATGAATATCTGCTGCTGACGGTGCCGTTACCGTTTGAGTGCGAAACCTATGCCACGCCGGAAGTGCCATTAGCGGGTTTACGTCTCAATGTTGATATTTTGCAGTTACAGGAACTGTTGATGGACATTGGTGAGGATGAGCATTTCCAGCCGTCGATGGCTGCCAGTGGTATAAACTCCGCTACGTTGTCAGAAGAGATTTTATGCGCGGCGGAGCGGTTACTTGATGTGATGGAGCGACCGCTGGATGCGCGCATTCTCGGTAAACAGATCATTCGCGAAATTCTTTACTACGTGCTGACCGGACCTTGCGGCGGTGCGTTACTGGCGCTGGTCAGTCGGCAGACTCATTTCAGCCTGATTAGCCGCGTGTTGAAACGGATTGAGAATAAATACACTGAAAACCTGAGCGTCGAGCAACTGGCGGCAGAAGCCAACATGAGCGTTTCGGCGTTCCACCATAATTTTAAGTCTGTCACCAGCACCTCGCCGTTGCAGTATTTGAAGAACTACCGACTGCATAAGGCACGGATGATGATAATCCATGATGGCATGAAGGCCAGCGCGGCGGCGATGCGCGTTGGCTACGAAAGTGCGTCGCAATTTAGCCGTGAGTTTAAACGCTACTTCGGTGTGACGCCGGGGGAAGATGCGGCAAGAATGCGGGCGATGCAAGGGAGTTAAATGTGTTCCCGGACAAGTCGCCGGGAACGGAGAAAAACGTCAGGCGTTACCGTATTTCTTTTTAATCACCACAAACAGCGTGCCTAACAGGCCTGCGGTTAACAGGGCAATCGGCAGGATCATCAGGAACGTCATCACCTGATCTTCATGGCGCTTAACGAACGGGATCATGCTTAAGGCATAACCAAAACTGGTCACCACGCTGACCCATAGCAATCCACTTAACCAGTTGAAAAACTGGAAGCGGCGGTTTGGCAACCCGGAAATCCCCGCCATGGTTGGTAGCAGCGTGCGGACAAATGCAAGAAAACGGCCAGCCAGCAAAGCCAGCAAACCGTGGCGGTCAAACATACAGGTGGCGCGCTGATGATATTTGGCCGGAAGCTGTGCCAGCCAGCCTTTCACCGTTTTGGTATTACCTAGCCAACGCCCCTGAATATAGCTTAGCCAGCAGCCCAGGCTGGCTGCGGCAGTCAGAATCACGATTGTTGGCAGAAAATCCATCACCCCCTGGGCAATCAGTGCGCCAGCCAGTATCAACAAGCTGTCGCCTGGCAAAAATGAAGCGGGCAGCAGACCGTTTTCTAAAAACAGCGTGGCAAACATGACAAAGTAAACAACGCTAACAATATGAGGATCCGCCAGCGCGGCAAAGTCGTGTTGCCAGAGCGCAGCGATAATGTCTTGAATAACAGCCATGGACTTTCCTGTGGAACAGCGTTTAAGCCTTTATTTGCCTATTGTACTCCTGAATTGTCCGGGACGCCTTGATCCCGGACGCAACAATTTAAGACTATTCACAATTAAATGTCTGCAAAATTGTCCAAATTTGGCAATGTTACACAATTCGGGTAAATCCCGCGTTCAGATCGGCAATCAGATCGTCGACGTTTTCCAGACCAATATGCAGGCGAATCAATGTGCCGCTGAAATCAATCTTTCCTTGTGGGCGGATGGCGGCGATATGTTCCGGCTGATTCGCGAGGATCAACGATTCATAACCGCCCCACGAGTAGGCCATGCTAAATAAACTGAAGTTATCCAGATAGTTCGCCAGTTCTTCATCGTTGAGTTTTTTCTTAAGCACAAAGGAAAATAGCCCGCTGCTGCCTGTAAAGTCTCGTTTCCAGAATTCGTGACCTTTACTTTCCGGCAGAGCAGGGTGGTTAACTCGCGCTACTTGCGGATGTTCTGCCAGCCATTCAGCCACTTTCAGACTGCTTTCATGATGTTGACGCAAACGCACACCTAATGTGCGCAGGCCACGGCTGGTCATATAAGCGGTATCGGCATCGACCATTTGTCCCATCAGATAAGCGTTCTCCCGTAGTTGCTCCCAGCAACGGGCATTGCATACTGCGGTGCCGATCATGGCATCCGAGTGACCTATCAGATACTTGGTTCCCGCCTGAATCGAAATATCAATACCAAAATCAAGAGCTTGAAAAAGCACCCCGGCAGCCCATGTGTTATCGATCATAATGATGGCGTCTGGCACGACACTGCGCACGGCAGCAACAATCGCCGGAACGTCGTGGACTTCCATAGTGATGGAGCCTGGCGATTCCAGAAAGACGATTTTAGTGTTTGGCTGCAGATGTTTAACGATATCCGCGCCAATCAGCGGATCAAACCACGATGTCGTTACGCCCAGTTTGCTGAGGATTTTGCTACAGAAATCCTGACTCGGTTCATAGGCGGTATTGGTCATCAATACATGATCGCCCTGTTCGACAAAAGCAAGAATGGAATTGGCAACGGCGGCCGCACCGCAAGGAAACAGTGCACAGCCGGCGCCACCTTCCAGTTCGCACATTGCTTCTTGTAACGAGAAGTGGGTTAACGTTCCGCGCCGTCCATAGAACAATTCGCCGTTGGCGCGATTACGCGTCGCATGTTTTTTCGCTTCAACGCTATCAAAAACCAGCGAAGAGGCGCGCTGAATCACGCTATTCACCGCGCCGAGAGTGTATTTTTTGCTGCGTCCTGCATTCACCAGTTGAGTATCAAGCTTTTTGTCCGCCATGTCGGGATTCCTGTTTTTATACGTCTGGATGTCTAAACTAGCATGAATAACAGCGAGCGCATCCTGAAGAATTGGCATAAAGAAGAAAATTTTCGCAAATGGCGCTCTGGTGGCTTTTTTACTGCGTAAACGCAAAGAAAAGAAAGCAAAGGTACGGCAGTATGCAAATAGTAATGAGAACGACTATCAATTCGACGTCGTTTTGATATTATTATGCGCAGATTTTGTGACTTGCGTCCTGGAGATACACAGTGGGTAATAATTTAATGCAGACGGACCTTTCCGTCTGGGGTATGTATCAGCACGCCGATATTGTCGTTAAGTGCGTGATGATTGGGCTTATTTTGGCCTCCGTTGTCACTTGGGCAATCTTCTTCAGTAAGAGCGTAGAGTTCTTCAATCAGAAGCGCCGTCTTAAGCGCGAGCAGCAACTGCTGGCTGAAGCGCGTTCCCTAAACCAGGCCAACGATATCGCCGCTGATTTTGGTAGCAAAAGCTTAAGCCTGCATTTGCTCAATGAAGCGCAGAACGAGCTGGAACTGTCAGAAGGCAGCGACGATAACGAAGGTATTAAAGAGCGTACCAGCTTCCGCCTGGAGCGTCGGGTCGCCGCTGTGGGGCGTCAAATGGGACGCGGTAACGGCTATCTGGCAACCATTGGCGCGATTTCGCCGTTTGTGGGGCTGTTTGGTACGGTCTGGGGCATCATGAACAGTTTTATCGGTATTGCGCAAACGCAGACCACCAACCTGGCGGTGGTTGCGCCGGGTATCGCAGAAGCATTGTTGGCAACAGCAATCGGTCTGGTGGCAGCGATTCCGGCGGTCGTTATCTATAACGTATTCGCGCGCCAGATTGGCGGCTTTAAAGCGATGCTGGGTGATGTTGCAGCGCAGGTATTGTTGCTGCAAAGTCGTGACCTGGATCTGGAAGCCAGCGCCGCTGCGCATCCGGTTTGTGTCGCACAGAAATTACGTGCAGGGTAATGCGCTATGGCAATGCATCTTAACGAAAACCTCGACGATAACGGCGAAATGCATGATATCAACGTGACGCCGTTTATCGACGTGATGTTGGTTTTGCTGATTATCTTTATGGTGGCGGCACCGTTAGCGACGGTAGATGTGAAGGTGAACTTGCCTGCTTCTACCAGCACGCCGCAGCCGCGCCCGGAAAAACCGGTTTATCTGTCGGTGAAGGCGGACAACTCGATGTTTATCGGTAACGATCCGGTCACCGATGAAACGATGGTTACGGCGCTGAATGCGTTAACCGAAGGTAAGAAAGATACCACCATCTTCTTCCGTGCGGATAAAACCGTTGATTACGAGACGTTGATGAAGGTCATGGATACGCTGCATCAGGCGGGTTACCTGAAGATAGGTCTGGTCGGCGAAGAAACTGCCAAAGCGAAGTAAAGCAGAATTGCCTGATGCGCTACGCTTATCAGGCCTACAAATCTATCGCAACGTGTTGAATTTGCATGACATGTAGGCCGGATAAGGCGTTCACGCCGCATCCGGCAAGCGTTAAAAGTACGATGATGCCCGGTTGCTTCACACAACCGGGCATTTTTTTAACCTAAATGCTCGCCGCCGCATACGCCGTGCACTTCTGCGGTGACGTAGCTCGACTCCTGACTTGCCAGATAAACATATACAGGGGCCAGTTCCGCCGGTTGCCCCGCACGTTTCATCGGCGTTTGCTGACCAAACTGCGGGATCTTATCCTGCGTTTGTCCGCCGGAAATTTGCAGCGCCGTCCAGATAGGACCAGGTGCGACAATATTCACCCGAATACCTTTCTCCGCGACCTGTTTTGCCAGGCCTCGGCTATAGTTCAGAATCGCCGCCTTCGTTGCTGCGTAATCCAGTAAATGCGGGCTTGGCTGGTACGCCTGGATTGACGAAGTGGTGATGATACTGGCACCTTTTGGCAGCAGGGGAATCGCTTCCTGGGTTAACCAGAACAGCGCGAAAACGTTAATGGCAAAGGTCTTTTGAAACTGTTCGCTGGTGAGGTCTGCAATATCAGGAATGGCAACCTGTTTCCCGGCGACCAGCGCCATAATATCCAGCCCGCCTAACGCCTTATGCGCGTCGTGAACCAGCGAACGGGCAAATTTCTCATCGCTTAAATCGCCTGGCAGCAGAATGGCTTTGCGTCCGCATTCTTCAATGATCTTTTTCACATCCTGAGCGTCTTCTTCTTCCACGGGAAGATAACTGATCGCCACGTCAGCGCCTTCACGCGCGTAAGCGATGGCGGCAGCGCGACCGATTCCGGAATCGCCCCCTGTCACCAGTGCTTTACGATCTTTCAGGCGACCGCTACCAACATAAGTTTTCTCGCCACAATCCGGCACCGGCGTCATCTTCGCCTGGATGCCTGGCGTCGGTTGTTTCTGTTTGGGATATTCACCAGTGTAATACTGCGTGGTCGGGTCTTTTAAATGAGACATCGCTTTTCTCCCTTCAGGTTCAACGTCCTTTAAGGGTAGACGCTCTCGATGCGTTAATCAGGGAACCAGGAAGATCCCTAAACCTCAGAATTATGCGACAAAGGTTTAACGTATATGTTGATTTGCTGTTGCGCGCTGTTTACTCAATTGCGATATACTGTTGCCCGTTTTAACTACACGACAGGAATGTATGGAACGTTTTCTTGAAAATGCAATGTATGCTTCTCGCTGGCTGCTTGCCCCCGTGTACTTTGGCCTTTCGCTGGCGTTAGTTGCCCTGGCGCTGAAGTTCTTCCAGGAGATTATTCATGTACTACCGAATATCTTCTCGATGGCGGAATCTGATTTGATCCTCGTGTTGCTGTCGCTGGTGGATATGACGCTGGTTGGCGGTTTGCTGGTGATGGTGATGTTTTCCGGTTATGAGAATTTCGTCTCGCAGCTTGATATCTCCGAGAACAAAGAGAAGCTGAACTGGCTGGGGAAAATGGACGCAACGTCGCTGAAAAACAAAGTAGCAGCGTCGATTGTGGCAATCTCTTCCATTCACTTACTGCGCGTCTTTATGGATGCGAAAAACGTGCCTGATAACAAACTGATGTGGTACGTCATTATCCATCTGACGTTTGTGCTCTCTGCATTTGTGATGGGCTATCTTGACCGACTGACTCGTCATAATCACTGATCTGATTCGGGCGCGGTTCTCGCGCCCGTTATTAACATGTTATTTATCGGATGACGCCTGCCACAGATTCAGCTCGCCATCGGCGATATGCTGATCAATCTGCGCCAGCTCCTCGGTGCTAAATGTCAGATTATTCAGCGCCTGCACGTTCTCCTCTAGTTGCTCCGCACGGCTGGCACCAATCAATACCGACGTCACTCGCTCATCTTTCAGCAACCAGCTTAACGCCATTTGCGCCATTGATTGTCCACGCTGCTGTGCCATTTCATTCAATAAGCGCAGGCTGTTGAGGTTGGCTTCGGTGAGCATTTTCGGCGTCAGACCACGAACTTTATGACCTTCGCGATGCATCCGTGAATCCTCCGGAATACCGTTGAGATATTTTCCGGTCAGCAATCCCTGAGCCAGAGGAGTAAAGGCAATGCAGCCCACGCCGTTATTTTGCAGGGTATCCAGCAGGCCGCTTTTATCTACCCAGCGGTTCAGTAAATTGTACGAAGGTTGATGAATTAACAGCGGAATTTTCCACTCGCGCAGCAACTCGACCATTTTTTGCGTCCGCTCTGGCGAGTAAGAGGAGATCCCGACATAAAGCGCCTTACCGCTTTGCACAGCATGAGCCAGCGCAGAGGCGGTTTCTTCCATCGGCGTATTTTCATCGACGCGATGAGAGTAAAAAATATCGACATATTCCAGACCCATACGCTTCAGGCTTTGGTCGAGGCTGGCGAGCAGGTATTTACGTGAACCGCCAGAGCCGTAAGGGCCGGGCCACATATCGTAGCCAGCCTTGGTAGAGATAATCAGTTCATCGCGATAAGCGGCAAAATCCTCCCGCAGCAGGCGACCAAAGTTCTCTTCTGCGCTTCCTGGAGGCGGCCCGTAATTGTTGGCTAAATCAAAGTGCGTAATGCCTAAATCAAACGCTTTACGCAGGATCGCACGCTGTGATTCCAGCGCGTTAACGTGACCGAAATTGTGCCATAAACCGAGCGATAACGCGGGCAGGCGTAAACCGCTTTTTCCGCAATAGCGGTATTGCATCTGCCCGTAACGTTCGGGATTTGCTAACCAGACCATGACCTCTCCTTTCAACCGTTCAATTTCGAAACAATGTTTCTAGTTTAGCGATTCGCCAGCGTGTATCCCGTAGTGTGGCTCACAGAGTGACGAAAAACTGGGCAAAAACACGTGCTTATGCTTTGCTTAAAAAAACACCAGTTGAGGAGTGCAACGATGCCGCGTTTAACCGCCAAAGATTTCCCACAAGAGTTGCTGGATTACTACGACTATTACGCTCATGGGAAAATCTCGAAACGTGAGTTCCTCAACCTTGCGGCGAAGTATGCGGTGGGCGGGATGACGGCATTAGCGTTGTTTGATTTGCTCAAGCCAAATTATGCGCTGGCGACTCAGGTAGAGTTTACCGACCCGGAGATTGTTGCTGAGTACATCACATATCCTTCGCCAAATGGTCACGGCGAGGTACGGGGTTATCTGGTGAAGCCCGCAAAGATGAGCGGCAAAACGCCAGCCGTGGTGGTGGTGCATGAGAATCGAGGGCTGAATCCGTACATCGAAGATGTGGCACGGCGAGTGGTGAAGGCGGGGTACGTCGCCCTGGCGCCAGACGGTTTAAGCTCCGTGGGTGGATATCCGGGGAACGATGATAAAGGTCGTGAGCTGCAACAGCAGGTCGATCCGACTAAGTTGATGAATGATTTCTTTGCCGCAATTGAGTTTATGCAACGCTATCCGCAAGCGACAGGCAAAGTGGGTATTACTGGATTTTGCTATGGCGGTGGTGTCTCAAACGCGGCTGCGGTGGCATATCCGGAACTGGCCTGCGCGGTGCCGTTTTATGGTCGCCAGGCACCCACCGCTGATGTGGCGAAAATCGACGCACCTTTACTGCTTCACTACGCTGAACTGGACACCCGAATCAACGAAGGCTGGCCTGCTTATGAGGCGGCGTTGAAAGCGAATAATAAGGTCTATGAGGCGTATATTTATCCGGGGGTTAATCACGGATTCCATAATGATTCCACGCCCCGTTATGACAAATCTGCCGCCAATCTTGCCTGGCAAAGGACGCTGAAATGGTTCGACAAATATCTCTCCTGATGGGTTTATCTCTTTCTGGATAACATTCTTAACATGCTGAAAAAAATAGCGTGCGCAAAAGTCGTTCTTTGCCTAAAATATCGCTATATAGGTTCATATATAACGTTTAAGGGCAAAACGATGAATAACCATTTTGGTAAAGGCTTAATGGCGGGATTAAAAGCAACACATGCCGACAGTGCGGTTAATGTGACTAAATTCTGTGCTGATTATAAGCGTGGATTTGTATTAGGCTATTCGCACCGGATGTATAAAAAGACCGGTGACCGCCAGCTCAGCGCCTGGGAAGCGGGTATTCTGACGCGCCGTTATGGACTGGATAAAGAGATGGTAATGGATTTCTTTCGTGAGAATAATTCCTGTTCTACATTACGATTTTTTATGGCTGGTTATCGCCTCGAAAATTGATCAAACATACGTATTATCTTGCTTTAATTAATTACACTAATGCTTCTTCCCTTCGTTTTAGCGCCCCGCCGCAGTATCATGACAATGATAACCATAATAAATGTGTGGTAAATGGCGCATCGATCGCATTATTGATTTTGCGGTTGAGGCAAAATATATGCCAGGTCTTCGCAACGGAATAACTATAAATGACTGGAGATAACACCCTCATCCATTCTCACGGCATTAATCGTCGTGATTTCATGAAGCTTTGTGCAGCATTAGCCGCCACCATGGGGCTGAGTAGCAAAGCCGCCGCAGAGATGGCCGAATCGGTCACTAACCCGCAGCGCCCGCCGGTTATCTGGATTGGCGCGCAGGAATGCACCGGTTGTACGGAATCTCTGCTTCGTGCAACGCATCCAACGGTAGAAAACCTCGTGCTGGAGACCATCTCTCTGGAGTATCACGAAGTCCTTTCCGCCGCATTCGGCCATCAGGTTGAAGAGAACAAACATAACGCGCTTGAGAAGTATAAAGGGCAGTATGTGTTGGTTGTGGATGGTTCCATCCCATTAAAAGATAACGGTATTTACTGCATGGTTGCCGGTGAGCCGATTGTGGATCACATCCGCAAAGCGGCGGAAGGCGCAGCAGCCATTATTGCTATCGGTTCTTGCTCCGCGTGGGGCGGTGTCGCCGCAGCTGGGGTTAACCCCACCGGCGCGGTCAGCCTGCAAGAAGTTCTGCCGGGCAAAACCGTTATCAACATTCCAGGCTGTCCGCCGAACCCGCACAACTTCCTTGCGACCGTTGCGCACATCATCACTTACGGCAAACCGCCGAAACTGGATGACAAAAATCGTCCGACCTTCGCCTATGGCCGTCTGATTCACGAACACTGCGAACGTCGCCCGCACTTCGATGCTGGTCGTTTTGCCAAAGAGTTCGGTGATGAAGGCCACCGCGAAGGCTGGTGCCTGTACCACCTTGGCTGTAAAGGCCCTGAAACTTACGGCAACTGCTCAACGCTGCAATTCTGCGACGTTGGCGGCGTGTGGCCGGTGGCGATTGGTCACCCGTGCTATGGCTGTAACGAAGAAGGTATCGGCTTCCATAAAGGCATCCATCAGCTTGCCAACGTCGAAAATCAGACGCCACGCTCACAAAAACCGGACGTGAATGCTAAAGAAGGCGGCAACGTCTCTGCGGGCGCTATCGGTTTGCTCGGCGGCGTGGTTGGGCTGGTTGCCGGTGTCAGCGTGATGGCGGTGCGTGAACTGGGTCGTCAGCAAAAGAAAGATAACGCTGACTCACGGGGAGAATAACCGTGAACAGACGTAATTTTATTAAAGCAGCCTCCTGCGGGGCATTGCTGACGGGCGCGTTGCCGTCGGTCAGCCATGCGGCTGCTGAAAACCGCCCGCCAATTCCGGGATCGCTGGGTATGTTGTATGACTCGACCTTGTGCGTAGGCTGCCAGGCTTGCGTCACCAAGTGTCAGGATATCAACTTCCCTGAACGTAACCCACAAGGGGAACAGACCTGGTCGAACAACGACAAACTGTCGCCATACACCAATAACATCATTCAGGTGTGGACCAGCGGCACGGGGGTCAACAAAGACCAGGAAGAGAACGGCTACGCGTACATTAAGAAACAGTGTATGCATTGCGTCGATCCGAACTGTGTCTCTGTGTGCCCGGTCTCCGCGCTGAAAAAAGATCCGAAAACCGGCATTGTCCATTACGACAAAGACGTGTGCACCGGCTGCCGTTACTGCATGGTTGCCTGCCCGTACAACGTGCCGAAGTACGACTACAACAACCCGTTTGGTGCGCTGCATAAGTGTGAGCTGTGTAACCAGAAAGGTGTGGAACGTCTCGATAAAGGCGGTCTGCCTGGCTGCGTAGAAGTGTGCCCGGCGGGTGCGGTGATTTTTGGTACGCGTGAAGAGCTGATGGCGGAGGCGAAAAAACGCCTGGCGCTGAAGCCGGGCAGCGAATACCACTATCCGCGTCAGACGCTGAAATCTGGCGACACTTACCTGCACACAGTGCCGAAATATTATCCGCATCTGTACGGCGAGAAAGAGGGCGGCGGTACTCAGGTTCTGGTACTGACGGGTGTGCCTTATGAAAATCTCGACCTGCCGAAACTGGACGATCTTTCTACCGGTGCGCGTTCCGAAAATATTCAACACACCCTGTATAAAGGCATGATGCTACCACTGGCTGTGCTGGCGGGCTTAACCGTGCTGGTTCGTCGCAACACCAAAAACGACCATCACAACGGAGGAGACGATCATGAGTCATGATCCACAACCGCTGGGCGGCAAAATCATCAGTAAACCGGTCATGATTTTTGGACCGTTAATCGTCATCTGTATGCTCCTGATTGTGAAACGTCTGGTGTTCGGTCTGGGCTCTGTCTCCGACCTGAACGGCGGCTTCCCGTGGGGCGTGTGGATCGCGTTTGACCTGCTGATCGGCACCGGCTTCGCCTGTGGCGGCTGGGCGCTGGCGTGGGCGGTATACGTCTTTAACCGTGGGCAATACCATCCGCTGGTGCGTCCGGCGCTGTTGGCGAGTCTGTTTGGTTACTCACTGGGTGGCTTGTCGATCACTATCGACGTGGGTCGCTACTGGAACCTGCCGTACTTCTACATTCCGGGTCACTTCAACGTGAACTCGGTACTGTTCGAGACGGCGGTCTGTATGACTATCTACATCGGCGTGATGGCTCTGGAGTTTGCTCCGGCACTGTTTGAACGTCTGGGCTGGAAGGTGTCGCTCAAACGTCTGAACAAGGTGATGTTCTTCATCATCGCGCTCGGTGCGCTGCTGCCGACCATGCACCAGTCTTCAATGGGGTCGCTGATGATCTCGGCGGGCTACAAGGTGCATCCGCTGTGGCAAAGCTATGAAATGTTGCCGCTGTTCTCGCTGCTGACGGCGTTCATCATGGGCTTCTCGATTGTCATCTTTGAAGGTTCGCTGGTGCAGGCGGGTCTGCGCGGCAATGGTCCGGATGAGAAGAGCCTGTTCGTCAAGCTGACCAACACCATCAGTGTGTTGCTGGCGATTTTCATCGTGCTGCGCTTTGGTGAGCTAATCTATCGTGACAAGCTGTCCTTAGCGTTTGCCGGTGACTTCTACTCCGTGATGTTCTGGATTGAAGTCCTGCTGATGCTCTTCCCGCTGGTCGTTCTGCGTGTGGCGAAGCTGCGCAATGATTCCCGTATGCTGTTCCTGTCAGCACTGAGCGCGCTGTTAGGTTGTGCAACCTGGCGTCTGACCTATTCGCTGGTGGCATTTAACCCAGGCGGCGGTTACGCCTACTTCCCGACCTGGGAAGAACTGTTGATTTCTATTGGTTTTGTGGCTATTGAGATTTGCGCTTACATCGTACTCATTCGTCTACTGCCGATACTTCCTCCTTTAAAACAAAACGATCATAATCGTCATGAGGCGAGCAAAGCATGAGCCAGAGAATTACTATTGATCCGGTAACCCGTATTGAAGGGCATTTACGCATCGATTGCGAAATCGAAAATGGCGTCGTTTCGAAAGCATGGGCTTCCGGAACCATGTGGCGCGGCATGGAAGAGATCGTGAAAAACCGCGATCCGCGCGATGCATGGATGATTGTGCAACGTATCTGTGGCGTATGTACTACCACTCACGCGCTGTCTTCCGTTCGTGCGGCAGAGAGTGCGCTGAATATCGACGTTCCGGTTAACGCGCAATACATCCGTAACATCATTCTGGCTGCGCACACCACGCATGACCATATCGTTCATTTCTATCAGCTTTCGGCGCTGGACTGGGTGGACATCACTTCTGCACTGCAAGCTGACCCAACCAAAGCCTCCGAAATGCTGAAAGGCGTTTCGACCTGGCATCTGAACAGTCCGGAAGAGTTCACCAAAGTTCAGAACAAGATCAAAGAGCTGGTTGCCAGCGGTCAGTTGGGTATTTTCGCCAACGGCTACTGGGGTCACCCGGCGATGAAACTGCCGCCGGAAGTGAACCTGATTGCGGTAGCTCACTACCTGCAGGCGCTGGAGTGCCAGCGTGACGCTAACCGCGTCGTGGCTCTGCTGGGCGGTAAAACGCCGCACATTCAGAACCTGGCGGTAGGTGGGGTCGCTAACCCAATCAACCTCGACGGTCTGGGCGTGCTGAACCTTGAGCGCCTGATGTACATCAAGTCTTTCATCGACAAGCTGAGCGACTTTGTTGAGCAGGTTTACAAGGTTGATACCGCAGTTATCGCCGCGTTCTACCCTGAATGGCTGACGCGCGGTAAAGGTGCAGTGAACTACCTGAGTGTGCCGGAATTCCCGACCGACAGCAAAAATGGCAGCTTCCTGTTCCCGGGCGGCTACATTGAGAATGCGGATCTGTCCTCGTATCGTCCGATCACTTCCCATTCCGATGAATACCTGATCAAAGGGATTCAGGAAAGCGCGAAGCACTCCTGGTATAAAGACGAAGCACCGCAGGCACCGTGGGAAGGCACAACCATTCCTGCTTATGATGGCTGGTCTGACGACGGTAAATACTCGTGGGTGAAATCACCGACTTTCTACGGCAAAACGGTAGAAGTGGGTCCGCTGGCGAACATGCTGGTGAAACTGGCGGCAGGACGCGAGTCTACCCAGAACAAACTGAATGAAATCGTTGCAATTTATCAGAAACTGACTGGCAACACGCTGGAAGTGGCGCAACTGCACTCCACGCTGGGGCGTATTATTGGTCGTACTGTTCACTGCTGCGAATTGCAGGATATCCTGCAAAATCAATACAGTGCACTGATCACCAATATCGGCAAAGGCGACCACACCACGTTCGTGAAGCCGAACATTCCGGCAACGGGTGAGTTCAAAGGCGTTGGCTTCCTTGAAGCACCGCGCGGTATGCTCTCTCACTGGATGGTGATCAAAGACGGTATCATCAGCAACTATCAGGCAGTTGTTCCGTCAACCTGGAACTCTGGCCCGCGTAACTTCAATGATGACGTCGGCCCTTACGAACAGTCGCTGGTAGGCACGCCGGTTGCTGATCCGAATAAACCGCTGGAAGTGGTGCGTACCATTCACTCCTTCGACCCGTGCATGGCCTGCGCGGTACACGTAGTGGATGCCGACGGCAACGAAGTGGTTTCAGTGAAGGTTCTGTAATGCGTATTTTAGTCTTAGGGGTCGGCAATATTTTGCTGACCGATGAAGCCATCGGTGTGCGGATTGTCGAAGCGTTAGAGCAACGATACATTCTGCCGGATTATGTTGAAATCCTTGATGGCGGCACGGCGGGAATGGAGCTGCTTGGCGACATGGCAAATCGCGATCATCTGATCATTGCGGATGCCATTGTGTCGAAAAAGAACGCGCCGGGAACGATGATGATCCTGCGGGATGAAGAAGTTCCGGCGTTGTTTACTAATAAAATCTCTCCGCATCAGCTTGGCCTGGCCGACGTATTGTCGGCCCTGCGCTTCACCGGCGAGTTTCCGAAAAAGCTGACGCTGGTCGGCGTGATCCCGGAATCACTGGAGCCGCACATCGGCTTGACGCCGACGGTAGAAGCGATGATTGAACCTGCGCTTGAGCAGGTTCTGGCTGCGTTGCGCGAATCAGGCGTGGAAGCTATCCCACGGGAGGCTGCTCATGACTGAAGAGATAGCAGGTTTCCAGACCTCCCCGAAGGCGCAAGTACAGGCAGCGTTTGAAGAAATTGCCCGGCGTTCGATGCACGATCTTTCTTTTCTGCATCCTTCAATGCCGGTGTATGTTTCCGACTTTACGCTGTTCGAAGGTCAGTGGACGGGGTGTGTGATCACCCCGTGGATGCTGAGTGCAGTTATCTTCCCCGGCCCGGATCAACTCTGGCCGCTGCGCAAAGTGAGTGAAAAAATCGGTCTGCAACTGCCGTATGGCACTATGACCTTTACCGTTGGTGAACTGGACGGTGTTTCGCAATACCTCTCCTGCTCGCTGATGTCGCCGCTTTCGCACAGCATGTCGATTGAAGAGGGTCAACGCCTGACGGATGACTGTGCGCGAATGATCCTTTCGCTGCCGGTCACCAATCCGGATGTACCACACGCAGGGCGTCGCGCCCTGCTGTTTGGTCGCAGGAGTGGCGAAAATGCATGAGTTGTCGCTTTGCCAGAGCGCCGTTGAGATTATCCAACGGCAGGCGGAGCAGCACGATGTTAAGCGCGTCACCGCCGTGTGGCTGGAAATTGGCGCGCTCTCCTGCGTTGAGGAGAGCGCCGTCCGTTTTAGTTTTGAAATTGTCTGCCAGGGAACGGTGGCGCAAGGGTGCGATTTACATATCGTCTATAAACCCGCCCAGGCCTGGTGTTGGGATTGCAGCCAGGTAGTGGAGATTCATCAGCACGATGCGCAGTGCCCGCTCTGTCATGGCGAGCGGTTGCGTGTCGATACCGGCGATTCGCTGATCGTCAAAAGTATTGAAGTTGAATAAGACTGCGGACAACGCCTGAAAAGCGCACGGACGGTTCCCTCGCCCCTCCGGGGAGAGGGGTAAGGTGAGGGGAAACACCCAAAGGTTTTTTTCGCGTTTGTCTGCAATCGAAATAACCGGAGTTAACAATGTGTATTGGCGTTCCAGGCCAGGTGCTGGCTGTCGGTGAAGATATTCACCAGCTTGCGCAGGTTGAAGTATGTGGTATCAAGCGCGACGTGAATATCGCGCTGATTTGCGAAGGTAACCCTGCCGATCTGCTGGGCCAGTGGGTACTGGTGCACGTCGGATTTGCCATGAGCATCATCGACGAAGACGAAGCCAAAGCCACATTAGACGCACTGCGCCAAATGGATTACGACATTACCAGCGCGTGAAAATTAGCTTTCGTAGGCCTGATAAGACGCGGCAGCGTCGCATCAGGCATTGTGCTCGATTGCCGGATGTGGCGTAAACGCCTTATCCGGCCTACATCGGCCTGGATGGCTTGCTGCGACGAGCACTAACCCTTACCCCTGGCGCTTATCTTCCGTATTCGTCTCGAAATCACTGGCGTCATGGCGCTCATGCAACTGCTCGTTCAGCGGTCCGTTGGTGCGGTTAACAATACGCCCACGCTTCACCGCCGGACGTTCGCCCACTTCTTTCGCCCAGCGTTGCACGTGCTTATAACTGCCCGCATCAAGAAACTCTGCGGCATCATATACGCCGCCTAACACCACGTTGCCAAACCACGGCCAGATTGCCATATCAGCAATGGTGTACTCATCGCCCGCAACAAACTTATGCTGCGCCAGTTGCTTATCAAGCACGTCGAGCAGGCGCTTGGCTTCCATGGTAAAGCGGTTGATGGCGTACTCAATTTTCACCGGCGCGTAATGGTAAAAGTGACCAAAACCACCGCCGAGGAACGGCGCAGCGCCCTGTAACCAGAACAACCAGTTCAGTGTTTCCGTCCGTTTTGCCAAATCCTGCGGCAAGAAGTAGCCAAATTTCTCTGCCAGATAAAGCAGGATCGAACCAGACTCAAACACGCGGATTGGCGGATTATGCGTATGATCGCGCAGCGCGGGGATCTTCGAGTTCGGATTCACTTCCACAAAGCCGCTGGAGAATTGATCGCCATCGCCAATGCGAATCAGCCAGGCGTCGTACTCTGCACCAGTAACGCCCAGCGCCAGCAGCTCCTCAAGCATAATCGTTACTTTCTGACCGTTTGGCGTGCCCAGAGAATAGAGCTGTAACGGGTGCTTGCCAACCGGCAGCGTTTTTTCATGCGTCGGGCCAGAAACCGGGCGATTGATATTGGCGAATGCGCCGCCAGCAGATTTATCCCACGTCCAGACTTTCGCGGGCTGATAAGTATTGTCTGTCATACTGAATTGCCTTCTGAGTGGTAGTGTTGAAGCAGTGTAGCAGTTCGATTGCTATACAGATTGTGAATTTTTAACCCTTTGCGCCAGCCGCTGCGTTGAGGTGTATGATAAGTCAGACCTCTGTCCGGTTAATGTCGCTGAGCAGGTAATCAGAGCACAACAATTACGCCAACTGCTTAGGTTGTATTGTTAAAGGTAAAGTGATGAGCAAAGGAACGACCAGCCAGGATGCCCCGTTCGGGACATTATTGGGCTACGCCCCAGGTGGTGTAGCAATCTACTCTTCAGATTACAGTTCTCTCGATCCGCAGGAATACGAAGATGACGCCGTATTCCGTAGCTATATCGACGACGAATATATGGGCCACAAATGGCAATGCGTTGAATTTGCTCGCCGTTTTCTCTTTCTGAATTACGGTGTGGTCTTCACAGACGTGGGTATGGCGTGGGAGATTTTCTCGCTGCGCTTCCTGCGTGAAGTGGTTAACGACAACATCCTGCCGTTGCAGGCATTTCCTAACGGTTCGCCGCGTGCGCCAGTCGCGGGTGCGCTTCTTATCTGGGATAAAGGCGGAGAATTTAAAGACACCGGCCATGTCGCCATCATTACCCAATTGCATGGCAACAAAGTTCGCATTGCTGAACAAAACGTGATTCATTCCCCGTTGCCGCAAGGGCAGCAGTGGACGCGCGAACTGGAGATGGTGGTCGAAAACGGCTGCTATACCCTCAAAGACACGTTTGATGACACCACCATTCTGGGCTGGATGATCCAGACGGAAGATACTGAATACAGCTTACCGCAGCCGGAAATTGCAGGCGAGCTGCTGAAAATCAGCGGAGCGCGCCTGGAAAACAAAGGCCAGTTTGACGGTAAATGGCTGGATGAAAAAGATCCGCTGCAAAACGCCTATGTGCAGGCCAACGGTCAGGTGATCAATCAGGATCCATATCATTATTACACCATTACCGAGAGTGCCGAGCAGGAGCTGATTAAAGCTACCAACGAGCTGCACCTGATGTATCTTCACGCTACCGATAAGGTGCTGAAAGATGACAACCTGCTGGCATTGTTCGATATTCCAAAAATCCTCTGGCCGCGTTTGCGCCTCTCCTGGCAGCGTCGCCGGCACCATATGATCACTGGTCGCATGGATTTCTGTATGGATGAGCGTGGCCTGAAGGTCTACGAATACAATGCCGATTCCGCCTCTTGTCATACTGAAGCAGGCTTGATCCTCGAACGTTGGACGGAGCAAGGCTATAAAGGCAACGGCTTCAATCCGGCGGAAGGGCTGATTAACGAACTGGCAGGCGCATGGAAACACAGTCGTGCACGTCCATTTGTCCATATCATGCAGGACAAAGATATCGAGGAGAACTATCACGCGCAGTTTATGGAGCAGGCGCTGCAACAGGCGGGCTTTGAAACGCGTATCTTGCGCGGGCTGGATGAACTGGGCTGGGATGCTGCCGGGCAACTGATTGATGGGGAAGGGCGACTGGTTAACTGCGTATGGAAAACCTGGGCGTGGGAAACGGCGTTTGATCAGATTCGTGAAGTCAGCGACCGTGAGTTTGCTGCGGTGCCGATCCGTACCGGGCATCCGCAAAATGAAGTGCGTCTTATCGACGTATTGCTGCGCCCGGAAGTGCTGGTCTTTGAGCCGCTGTGGACGGTGATCCCCGGCAACAAAGCGATTCTGCCGATCCTCTGGTCGCTGTTCCCGCACCATCGCTATCTGCTGGATACTGATTTCACTGTTAATGATGAACTGGTGAAAACCGGTTATGCCGTGAAGCCGATTGCCGGTCGCTGTGGCAGCAATATTGACCTCGTCAGCCATCATGAAGAGGTGCTTGATCAGACCAGCGGTAAATTTGCCGAGCAGAAAAACATCTATCAACAGTTGTGGTGCTTGCCGAAAGTGGACGGTAAATACATCCAGGTATGTACCTTCACCGTTGGCGGCAACTATGGCGGGACTTGCTTGCGCGGCGATGAATCACTGGTCATCAAAAAAGAGAGTGATATTGAACCGTTAATTGTGGTGAAAGAGTAATACATGTTGTAGCAACCTCGTACTGATTATAAAGAGTAATCAGTACGGGGATTAATCAAAATATTTAATGTTTATATATTTTATTATTTATTCATTTCATGCATGAATATATGGACTGGCGAAATGTCTGTGTATTAATTATATCTAATAATTTTGAATGAATGCTTATTGTCTGATACACAAGAAATAACACTCTTTTTATCGTTAAAAAATGATATTTCACTTTGCCCACGCCGTTAAAGTCACTGATAATGCGTCCGTTCGTAAATTCAAAATGGCGTAATCTAATATATGCTAAATTTATTTGTTGGCCTTGATATATACACAGGGCTTTTGTTATTACTTGCTCTGGCATTTGTGTTGTTCTACGAAGCAATCAATGGTTTTCATGACACGGCGAATGCGGTGGCAACCGTTATTTATACTCGTGCCATGCAACCACAACTTGCTGTGGTGATGGCGGCATTTTTTAATTTTTTTGGCGTGTTATTGGGCGGACTTAGCGTTGCCTATGCCATTGTCCATATGTTGCCAACCGATTTGTTGCTGAATATGGCGTCAACCCACGGTCTGGCGATGGTCTTTTCCATGCTGCTGGCGGCGATTATCTGGAACCTGGGAACGTGGTTCTTTGGTTTACCGGCCTCCAGTTCGCATACTTTAATTGGCGCGATTATCGGCATCGGTTTAACTAATGCGATGTTAACCGGCTCATCGGTGATGGACGCGTTAAATCTGCGTGAAGTGACCAAGATTTTCTCCTCACTGATTGTCTCCCCAATTGTGGGGCTGGTGATTGCGGGAGGACTGATTTTCCTGCTGCGTCGCTTCTGGAGCGGCACGAAAAAGCGTGACCGTATTCACCGCATTCCTGAAGATCGCAAAAAGAAAAAAGGCAAACGTAAACCGCCATTCTGGACGCGTATTGCACTGATTGTTTCCGCTGCGGGCGTGGCGTTTTCGCATGGTGCGAACGATGGACAAAAAGGGATCGGTCTGGTGATGCTGGTGTTGGTGGGAATTGCGCCCGCCGGGTTTGTCGTCAATATGAACGCCTCCGGCTATGAAATTACCCGTACCCGCGATGCTGTCACTAACTTTGAACATTATCTGCAACAGCATCCTGAATTGCCGCAGAAATTGATTACGATGGAACCCCCGCTGCCTGCGACTCAGACGGATGGCACACAAGTGACGGAGTTTCACTGTCATCCGGCAAATACCTTTGATGCCATCGCGCGCGTTAAAACGATGTTGCCGGGCAATATGGAAAGCTATGAGCCGTTAAGCGTGAGTCAGCGCAGCCAGCTGCGCCGCATTATGCTTTGCATCTCTGATACTTCCGCGAAGCTGGCGAAACTGCCAGGCGTCAGTAAAGAAGACCAGAACCTGCTGAAAAAACTGCGCAGCGATATGTTAAGTACCATTGAATACGCTCCGGTGTGGATCATTATGGCGGTGGCACTGGCGCTGGGTATTGGCACCATGATTGGCTGGCGTCGTGTGGCGATGACCATCGGTGAGAAGATTGGTAAGCGTGGCATGACGTATGCGCAAGGCATGGCGGCGCAGATGACGGCGGCGGTATCTATTGGCCTTGCCAGTTATATTGGGATGCCAGTTTCCACAACACACGTACTTTCTTCGGCGGTAGCAGGGACGATGGTCGTGGATGGTGGAGGCTTACAGCGTAAAACGGTAACCAGCATCCTGATGGCGTGGGTGTTTACCTTACCGGCGGCGATTTTTCTGTCTGGTAGTTTGTACTGGATAGCATTGCAGTTAATTTAACCTTCCTGAAAATGCCCGGTACTGGCGATCGGGCATTTTCATCTCTGATTAGTGATAACCCCGTGCTGTCATAAAATCCGTAATTGCTTTTTCTGCGTCAACCAGTACCTGTTCCAGCGGCTGGTTGGCATCGATATCAACCAGTTGTGCACCGCCAAAGGTTAACTGTGGCGTTATGGCAATCTTCCTTGCCAGCGATTCCCGTTTATGGTCGGGTTTACGCGCGCAGGCAACTTCAAGGTCAACATTGAGTTTGATAACCAAATCAGGCTTATGACTTGCCATCCAGTGAAACGCTTTACGTTCCTGGCTTGCCAGCCATGAGACAAAACGACCGCCTTTAACGTTAGGTGGAAACACCGTACCATCGTAAGCGCCAGGAATTTGGTTCTGCGAAAAACGGTCGGTTAAAACAATTAACCCGCGACGACGACAGGCGAGCATATGACGAAAGCGCAGTAAGCGACGGGCAACAAACGCCGTAATTACCAGCGCCGGAACCGGCCCCGGTAATTTTTTTGCCGTTTTCACTTCATTTTTTTCAATGGTTTTATGCAGGGATTTTCCCATCAACGGTAGTTTTGTCACCGCGCGTCCGACATTCCCTGCCTGTTTTCCAAGATGAACTCTTTCGGCGGCACCATATTTTTCGACAACGGTAATAAGATGTTCACACACCGTTGACTTGCCTGAACCATCGCTACCAATAACGGCAATTAATGGAGGGGTTATTGACTGCATGAATATATCCTTAAATTTAAATATCCACCCAAAATATTTATTTGATTAATATGTTTTTATGAAAGTGTAATTCAGGTCAATACCACAATTAACCATTGTCACAATAAGATTGAGCAGATATTCTGAGCACGGACCACGTAATATTCAATACATTATTTGCTGCCGGGTTTTTCGTGAATCAACGTAATATGTCAATAATTAATTCCACGCCAGTGCGTGTTATTGCCATTGTGGGGTGTGATGGTTCAGGTAAATCGACTCTCACAGCAAGTCTGGTGAATGAACTGGCAACAAAAATGCCAACAGAACACATTTATCTCGGGCAGTCTTCCGGGAGAATTGGCGAATGGATATCACAGCTCCCCATTATTGGTGCACCTTTTGGGGGTTATCTGCGGGGTAAAGCGGCACATGTGCATGAAAAGCCGTCAACGCCGCCTGGCAATATTACCGCACTGGTTATTTATTTGCTTTCCTGCTGGCGAGCCTACAAGTTTCGCAAAATGTTGCGTAAAAGCCAGCAGGGCTATCTGTTGATTACCGACCGTTACCCACAGGTCGAAGTGCCAGGTTTTCGCTTTGATGGTCCGCAACTGGCAAAAACCTCTGGCGGTAACGGCTGGATAAAAATGTTAAGGCAACGCGAGCTGAAACTATACCAGTGGATGGCATCTTATTTGCCTGTGTTATTGATTCGTCTTGCTATTGATGAACAGACGGCATTTTCCCGCAAACCCGATCATCAACTGGCGGCGTTACAGGAAAAAATCGCCGTTACGCCACAACTGACGTTCAATGGCGCAAAGATACTGGAACTGGACGGGCGACAACCTGCTGATGAAATCCTGCAAGCCTCATTATGCGCGATTCACGCCGCACTTTCCTGATCACCAAAATGGATAGGGGATGATTTACGAATGGATGCACTACAAACACAAACTGTTAATAGTACAACCGCACCGCAGACCAACTATATTCCGGGGCTGATTGCGGTGGTTGGGTGCGATGGCACCGGTAAATCTACGCTGACCACCGATCTGGTTAAATCGCTGCAACAACACTGGCAAACTGAGCGGCGCTATCTGGGGCTGCTATCCGGCGAAGACGGCGACAAAATTAAACGCTTGCCGCTCGTTGGCGTCTGGCTGGAACGGCGTCTGGCGGCCAAATCCTCGAAAACCCAAAGCATGAAAACCAAATCTCCGGCGCTATGGGCGGCGTTGATTATGTATTGCTTCTCGCTGCGAAGAATGACGAATCTGCGCAAGGTTCAGCGGCTGGCGCAAAGTGGCGTTCTGGTGGTCAGCGATCGCTTTCCGCAGGCTGAAATTTCCGGTTTTTATTATGACGGACCGGGGATTGGCGTCGAACGTGCCAGCGGCAAAATCAACATGTTTCTGGCACAGCGCGAGCGGCGCTTATATCAACAAATGGCGCAATATCGTCCTGAATTAATTATTCGTCTGGGCATTGATATTGATACCGCCATCTCCCGCAAGCCAGATCACGACTATGCCGAGTTGCAGGACAAAATCGGCGTCATGTCGAAGATTGGCTATAACGGCACAAAAATTCTTGAGATTGATTCCAGAGCGCCCTACCGCGACGTGCTGGAACAGGCGCAGAAAGCGGTTTCTCTGGTTGCCATCGTTTCTGACCGCCGAAGTTTAACTTAAGGCTGGTGGCTATTTTTCATTATCAACGATAAGGTCTGGCTGAATTGGCGGGTTTTAACATCAAACATTGGTTTGCAGATGGAGCCTTTCGCACCATTATTCGCAATAGCGCCTGGTTAGGCTCCAGCAATGTCGTGAGCGCCTTGCTGGGTTTACTGGCGCTCTCGTGCGCTGGTAAAGGGATGACGCCAGCGATGTTTGGCGTACTGGTGATTGTGCAATCGTATGCCAAGTCGATCAGCGATTTTATTAAGTTTCAGACATGGCAGTTGGTAGTGCAGTACGGAACGCCAGCCTTAACCAACAATAATCCCCAACAATTTCGCAATGTCGTCTCGTTTTCCTTTTCGCTGGATATCGTCAGCGGCGCGGTGGCGATTGTCGGCGGCATTGCCTTACTGCCATTTCTTTCTCACTCATTAGGTCTGGATGACCAAAGTTTTTGGCTGGCGGCGCTCTATTGCACGCTCATTCCTTCAATGGCTTCCTCCACGCCGACCGGCATTCTGCGTGCGGTAGATCGCTTCGATTTGATTGCTGTACAGCAGGCGACGAAGCCTTTTCTGCGCGCAGCGGGGAGCGTAATCGCCTGGTATTTTGACTTTGGTTTTGCGGGGTTTGTTATAGCCTGGTACGCCTCGAATCTGGTTGGCGGCACCATGTACTGGTGGTTTGCTGCGCGCGAATTGCGCCGCAGAAATATCCATAACGCGTTTAAATTGAATCTGTTCGAGTCTGCCCGACACATCAAAGGGGCGTGGAGTTTTGTCTGGTCAACCAACATTGCCCACTCCATCTGGTCGGTGCGTAACTCGTGCAGCACAGTGCTGGTGGGGATTGTGTTGGGGCCAGCCGCAGCCGGGTTATTTAAAATTGCCATGACATTCTTCGACGCAGCCGGGACGCCGGCGGGTTTGCTGGGTAAAAGTTTTTATCCAGAAGTAATGCGCTTAGATCCGCGCACTACCAGACCGTGGTTGTTAGGCGTGAAGTCAGGGTTACTGGCTGGCGGAATCGGTGTTCTGGTGGCGCTCGCGGTGCTAATCGTCGGCAAGCCGCTCATTTCGCTGGTATTTGGCGTCAAATATCTCGAAGCATATGACCTGATCCAGGTGATGCTTGGCGCGATTGTTATTTCGATGCTGGGCTTCCCGCAGGAGTCATTGCTATTGATGGCGGGTAAACAGCGAGCCTTCCTCGTGGCGCAAACCATCGCTTCAATCGGCTACATCGTTTTGCTGTTCATGTTTTGTCATCTGTTTGGCGTGCTGGGAGCAGCGTTTGCTTATTTCGGCGGTCAATGTCTGGACGTGGCGCTCTCACTAATTCCGACCTTAAAGGCGTTCTTTCAGCGCCATTCATTGCTTTATAACGCAGCCGGAGAGAAATCCTGATGATGAGAAAATATTTCCCGCTTGAGGCGAGCGAGCGTTTATTTGTTGCGATTGAGGAAGATGATGTTGTTGACGCGCAGGTCAGTTTGCCGCCGACAATCGCCCTGGGTTGTACCGCCGAAATCATCCATGATAATTACGCGTTATGCCTGCAATTCTGGCTAAATGGCGTTGATCATAAGGAGTTGCTGCGTTTAATCCATAAACAAGCCAAAGGCGAGGGACTTACGGCTGATGAGCGCAAACAATTTAAATACATGCGAGCGCGCTATAAGCATTTACGTTTTGCTCAACGGTTGTATTTAAAGAAGCATCAGGCCGGATTTTTATTCGGCAAAACGACGGTATGTCTGGGCCATTTTCAGGATGGTTTTCGTAACGGTAAGAAAAATATCGTGTCGTATTACGGTAACCTGTTACGGATTTATTTAAGCTCTCCGGTCTGGTCGTTAGTGAACTGGTCATTACGCCATAGCCAGTTAGAAAGCGTGAACGGTTTTATTGCCTATCGGCAAAAGCAAATGCATATCCTGAAAGAGATTATTGCCAAACCGCGACTAACCGGCAGGGAATTTCATGATGTGCGAAAAATCATCAGTCAGCAGGTTTCTTATTACGACACCCTAAGATCGCTTGATCCTGAAAATAAAGAGGCGTTACAGATTTCTCGCTTCCTCGCTGCCATTAATGGTCTGATGGGGGATAAACACGACGACATGGTGGCGGATGATATGGAAAACCGCCGGTCATATGACGCACCGGTGGCGCTGGATAGCGATATTCGCCAGCGTTTAGAGCTGCTTATCTCGCGTTTTCCGCTATATCCGGAGCAATAATGCCATCTCGTCGGATTGTCGCTCTGATTATCGCACTCTTAGCACCAGGCACGGCGGCGCATAATTTCATCAATGGGAAGCAGGTTACGCCTGTTTATATCCAGGAAGGCGGCGAGCTACTGCTTAATAACGACGAAATTTACTACCAAAAGTGGAACAGTACGCAACTGAAGGGAAAAGTCCGCATTATCCAGTATATCGCCGGGCGCAAGTCGGCAAAGAAAAAGAACTCACTGTTAATCAAAGCAGTAGAAGTGGCGAACTTTCCGCAGGATCGTTTTCAGCCCACCACCATTGTGAATACCGATGATGCTATCTTTGGTACAGGCTATTTTGTGAGCGGCAAAATCGAAAAAAATAAACGCCGCTATCCGTGGGCGCAATTCGTTATTGACGGCAATGGTCTGGGACGCGTTGCCTGGCTATTACCGGAGCAGAGTTCAACCATTCTGGTATTGAATAAAGCCGGGCAAATTCAGTGGGCAAAGGACGGCAGCCTGACGCCGGAAGAGGTAGATCATGTTATTGCGCTGGCGCAGAAGCTGATCAATGAATAAAAAACTCAAAGGATTGAGGGCGTTAGTGAGATGAAGCTGGTTGAACATTACATCATGCGCGGTACGCGCCGTCTGGTGCTGATTATCGTCGGTTTTCTAATCTTTATTTTCGCCAGCTACTCCGCACAGCGTTATCTGACCGAAGCGGCAAATGGCACTTTAGATCTCAACGTTGTGCTGGATATCGTTTTCTACAAGGTGCTGATTGCACTGGAGATGTTGTTACCGGTTGGCCTGTATGTGTCGGTTGGCGTGACGCTTGGGCAGATGTATACCGACTCAGAAATTACCGCAATTTCTGCGGCGGGAGGCAGCCCGGCGCGTTTGTATAAAGCTGTTCTTTACCTTGCAATACCGTTAAGTATTTTTGTCACCGTTTTGTCGATGTATGGTCGGCCGTGGGCTTATGCGCAGATTTATCAACTGGAGCAACAGTCGCAGTCGGAGTTGGATGTCCGCCAGCTACGGGCAAAGAAATTTAATACTAACGATAATGGGCGGATGATCCTCTCGCAGACGGTTGATCAAGACAATAATCGCCTGACTGACGCGCTGATATACACTTCTACAGCCAATCGAACCCGCATTTTTCGTGCCCGCTCCGTTGATGTTATCGATCCCTCTCCGGACAAACCGACCGTCATGTTGCATAACGGCACAGCCTATCTTCTCGATCATCAGGGCAATGACGACAACGAACAGATCTACCGCAATCTACAATTACATCTGAATCCGCTGGATCAAAGCCCTAACGTCAAACGCAAAGCGAAGTCGGTCACGGAGCTGGCGCATTCTGTCTTTCCTGCCGATCATGCCGAATTGCAATGGCGACAAAGCCGTGGCGTGACTGCGTTGTTAATGGCATTGATGGCTATCTCTTTAAGTCGGGTAAAACCACGGCAGGGGCGATTTTCTACCTTATTGCCTTTAACGTTACTGTTTATTGCCATTTTTTATGGCGGAGATGTTTGCCGCACTCTGGTGGCAAACGGTGCAATTCCTGTTATCCCTGGTTTGTGGTTAGTGCCTGGACTGATGTTGACTGGTTTGTTAGTGCTGGTCGCACGCGACTTCTCTTTGCTGCAGAAATTTTCCCGATGAATGTCTTCAGTCGCTATTTAATCCGTCACCTGTTTCTCGGTTTTGCCGCTGCCGCAGGGCTACTGCTACCGCTTTTTACCACCTTCAACCTGATTAACGAGCTGGATGATGTCAGCCCTGGCGGTTATCGCTGGACTCAGGCGGTGCTGGTGGTGGTGATGACCCTGCCGCGCACACTGGTCGATCTTGCGCCGTTTATCGCGTTATTAGGGGGGATTGTCGGTCTCGGGCAGTTATCGAAAAACAGTGAACTTACCGCCATTCGCAGCACGGGATTTTCCATTTTCCGTATCGCGCTGGTGGCGCTGGTCGCCGGAATGCTGTGGACAGTCTCGTTAGGCGCGATTGATGAGTGGGTAGCGTCGCCATTGCAGCAACAGGCGATGCAAATCAAATCGACCGCCACCGCGTTAGGGGTAGACGATGACATCACCGGCAACATGTTGTGGGCCAGACGTGACAATGAATTTGTGACGGTGAAATCGCTGAATGAACAGGGCCAGCCGGTAGGTGTGGAGATATTTCATTACCGCGACGATCTGTCACTCGAATCTTACATTTACGCGCGCAGCGCCACCATCGAAGACGATAAAACGTGGCTCCTGCACGGTGTGAATCATAAAAAATGGCTTAACGGCAAAGAAACGCTGGAAACATTAGATAATCTGCCGTGGCAATCGGCATTCACCAGTATGAATCTCGAAGAGTTATCGATGCCGGGTAATAGCTTTTCTGTCCGCCAGCTCAACCATTACATCCATTATTTGCAGGCAACCGGGCAACCGAGCAGTGAATATCGTCTGGCACTGTGGGAAAAGCTGGGACACCCCATCTTAACTCTGTCGATGATTTTACTGGCTGTGCCGTTTACCTTTAGCGCCCCGCGTTCGCCGGGAATGGGCAGCCGTCTTGCTGTGGGCGTCATCGTTGGCTTGCTTACCTGGATTAGCTATCAAATCATAGTCAACCTGGGATTGTTATTTGCGTTGAGCGCCCCAGCGACCGCGCTCGGTTTACCAATCGTATTTGTGCTGGTGGCGTTGAGTCTGGTGTATTGGTATGACAGACAACACTAAACCCGCCGTGGCGTAATACCACGACGGGTTAACATTACTGTTTCAGCGTGGCGAACGCCTGAATGATGGCATCGATTTGTTCGCGGCTGTGAGCGGCGTTAACGCTACAGCGCAGCAGCGTAATGCCTGCAGGCGCGGCAGGTGGCAGGATAAGATTCACATAAACGCCCAGCGAAATAAGCTCGCGCCAGATGCGTAAACCTTCCTCTTTCGAACCGATTATTACCGGCACTACCGGGCTAATATGTGAACTTAACTCATAACCCAGTTTTTGCAGACCGTCATACAGATGGTTGGCGTTATCCATCAATTTTTGCCGCAACTCTGGTTGTGTGGCAATGGTTCTTAACGACGAGCGCACGGTCGCAATGCAGGAAGGAGAAGGGGAGGCGGTAAAAATATACGGGCGGCTACCGTAGCGCAGCACTTCCATCGCTTCCGAGCCTACGGCAAAACCGCCGATAGAGGCCAGACTCTTACTGAAGGTGCCAACGATAATATCAACATCGTCCTCAACGCCAACGGCCTCAACCAGCCCGCGCCCCGTTGCGCCTAACACGCCAAACGAATGAGCTTCATCGACAATCAAATAACCGCCGAGACGACGTTTGATATCAACAATTTCCGCCAGCGGTGCAACGTCGCCGAGCATACTGTAGATGCCCTCAACGATGATAATCGCCTCTTTCGCCCGTTCGCCGAGGCGAATCATGCGACGTTCCAGATCGTTGGCGTCGTTATGGCGAAAACGAATAATTTCCGCGCCGCCGAGAGAGCAGGCATCATAAATACTGGCGTGGCTGTCGGCATCCAGCAACACTACGGCGTTATGGTCGGCAAGTGCGCTGATGACGCCTAAATTGGCGGTATAACCGGTTGAAAAAACAATAGCAGTAGGGCGATTGAAAAACTCAGCAATCTCTTTTTCTAACGCCAGATGCGGCGCATAGCTGCCATTCGCCATACGAGAACCGGTGGTGCCGGTGCCTTGTGCCGCTAACGCTGCCTGACCTTCGGCGATGGCCTCGTTATTGAAGGTTAAACCGAGATAATTATTGGTTCCGGCCAGGATCACTTTTTTATTGCCGATACGCCCTTCGGTGGCGGAATACACTTCATCAATACAGGTGCCAAACGGTGTTAAACCGTTATCACTAAATTGCAGTCGCTCGCCAGCAAGACGCGCATATTTATCGTATAGCCCCATTATTTATTCTCCAGCCATGGAAGTAGTGTTTCCATTAATTGCGCAGGGGTTTTGACATCCAGCAGAATATTAATAGGAATGGAAATATCGAATCTGTCTTCCAGCATCATTAAGAGATCCATCACCTTGATCGACTCCAGGCCAAGATCGTTGACGAGATCGCTGTCGGGCTTAATTTCCACACCGTTTTCGACCAAATCCTGTAAACAGGAAAGGATGTAATCCATTACTATTTCACGATTTACCATAGAAACGTTAACACACCTTTAAACAAGACAATCAAAATAGCCCGTTGCGTAATGCGTGTTCCAGGCTAATCCCGGGAAACCAGTTAATATCTTCAGAAATACGGTTATTACTTGCCGACCAGTCGGCATGGGTTAATTCACGAATTTTTGAGCGCGTCAGCATTGGCTCTTTACCAGACAGACGACTTAATGTTGTGCTGATATCCGCAAGGCAGGTGAGCAACGGTAGAGGAATGCCGACCATCCGCACGGAACCACGACGGGCGGCAGCAGCAAGCTGTTGTACGCGTTGCCAGTCATAGCCGCCGGGGACGCCATCGCATAACTCATACGTTTGCGTTGGTACAGTTTCGGCGCTTAACCACTGGCCTACAGCTTGCGCGAAATCGGTAACGTGCAGGAAAGAGAGTTGTGTATCTGGCGCACCAAGTCGTGGCAGCAGGCCGCGCAGCATCCAGTCAAACAGCGGTTTTAGCTCTTTATCGCCGGGGCCATAGACTGCTGTCGGACGAAAAATTCCCAGCGTTATTTCGTCAGCCATTGCGATAAGCCGTTGTTCGGCGACGTGTTTGGATTTTGCATACCAGGAGAGTCCAGGATGGCGCGCCGCCAGCGAAGAGATAAACAGAAAACGTTGGCAAAAGCCGCTCTCTTTTGCCGCTTGCATCAGGCGCAGGCTGCCGTCAACGTTACAGCGGGTAAAAATCTCTTCTTTGTGCCCGCGCACTTGCCCGGCACAATGAACCACCGCACTGGCACCGGCAACCAGCTCGCTAAGCGAATGCGTGTCTTCCAGCGAACCACGCACCCAGATGAGGTTATCGCTGACGTGAGCGCGGGCAGTACGCGTCAACGTGCGAACATGAAAGCCGCGAACGAGCAGGTTATCGATAATATATTTACCAATAAACCCGGTAGCACCCGTCACCGCGACTGTTTGGCTCATACGAGAGATTCCTGCACTGGGGGATTAGCGGCGACGGCCTTCTGATAACGTTTTTTCGCTTCCGCGCGGGCGGGTTTGCCGGAAGACGTGCGGGGAATACTGTGGGGCGGTAACAGATCGATAGCCGCTGTCACGCCAAACTCGCTTTGTATCCGCGCCGCCAGCGAGTGGATAAGCTGCCTGCGACGTTCTTCGTCACTAATCCGACACTGGATCTGCAAAATGATTTTTTCCTGGGCGGTAACAAACGCAATGGCATCGCCAGAGTGGATTTCCGGCTCCTGCTCCGCCAGGTACTCAATATCCTGCGGCCAGATATTGCGGCCACGAATAATAATCAGATCTTTAATGCGCCCGGTGACATACAAATAACCGTTCAGCAGATAGCCGAGGTCGCCGGTATCTAACCAGCCCGTCGCGGCAATCTCGTCTTGCGAAACCTGGTCGCCAAAGTACCCGCTCATCAGGCTGGGGCCGGAGATGCAAATATGGCCTACTACACGTTCCGCAACCGGCATACCTGATTCATTGCGGATTTCAATGCCATGTTCCGGCAATGCTTTACCGCAGTTGACGAAAGTCGATACGGCGCGTGTTTCAGCACCCGGCGTAACAGCTTTACCCTGATATTCGAGGATGTCGCGATCCACTTCGTTAACTACAACGCCGGAGGTTTCGTCAGAAAAACTGACGGCAAGCGCGTTCTCTGCCAGCCCGTAGCATGGCATGAAAGTTTTATCGTCAAAGTTAGCCTGACGGAAACATTCAGCAAATTGATGGAGTTGCTCTGCGGAGATTGGCTCAGCGCCAATACCGGCGACGCGCCAGCAGGAGAGATCCAGTTCAGAGAGATCTTTTTCATTCACACGGCGCTGGCACAGTTCATAGCCAAACGGTGGCGCAACGGAAACGGTGCCGCGATTTTTGCTGATCAATTTAAGCCATTGCAGCGGGCGCATGGCGAAATCCTGAGTGCGCAAGTAATCCACTGAAAGCTGCGTGGCGACGGGGGTCAGGAGAAAGCCGACCAGTCCCATATCATGATAGAAAGGCAGCCAGGAGACGCAGCGATCGCCCGGACGTAATTTAATGCCATCGTGGCTGATGGCACGTAGATTGGCCATCACTTCGCGATGAGTAATGATGACGCCACGAGGAAAACGGGTGCTGCCGGAGGTGTACTGGAGGTAGGCGATATCGTCTGGGACGGGATGCTGGAGCGTAACGTCGGCTTCCAGCAAGGATTTAAACCAGGCATGGCTTAACACATGCAACTCAGGGTTGTCATGCGTCGCGGCATTGACTAACGGTAACCACTCATCGCCGGTGATAATCGCGGCAGGCTGACAGCTTGCCAGTAAGCCCTGCAATTTGGCGCTCCAGGAATCTCGCTGACCGACCCCCATCGGAATCGCCAACGGGACGGCGACTAACCCGGCATACTGGCAGGCAAAAAATGCTTCGACAAACCCGCTACTGGTTTCGGCAATCAGCGCCACGCGATCGCCTTTTTTCAGGTTCAGCGATAACAACCGCTTTGCGCCTGCTTCGGCATGTGCTTTTAAATTGTGATATTCCAGTTCATCTTCAAGCTGGCAACGTCTGTCATAAAAGTTCATTCCGGCGCGGCCCAGAGCGGCATAATCCAAAGCATCAACCAGCGTTGGAAAATCGGCATAGCGCATAGGCAGGGAATACGTAAAAATTTTATTAGACATATACACCACGAGAAAATTGGATATCAAAAATAAAATGACAATAATGCGGTGGATTATATATGCATAAAAGATAAATGAGATAGTATTTTCACGGGAGCGATATTGAACATTGATTTAAATAATGATTTTAACTTTTTTGTTTTTATTGTGAATGATATTTGATTTGTGAATATATTAAGCAAATGGCCTGTCTGGCCGCATTAAGCACTAAATATTAATATTTTTCAGATAATGTAGGTGATGGTTTTATCGCAATAATTAAAAGCAGTATTTTATATTCATCGGATGGATTATTTAGATGCCGAATATCTCGGTTATTGTCCGTATTCCCTCCGTTAATTATTTGTTAGCCATTGAGGTAGGGAATGCGAGACGCTGATGATTAAAATTGAAAAAGTAATAAATAAACATGACCTTAAGGCATTTATCGCTTTTCCGTCATCACTTTATCCCGATGATCCAAACTGGATCCCTCCTTTATTCATTGAACGCAGCGAGCATTTGTCAGAGAAGAATCCGGGGACGAAGCATATTATCTGGCAGGCGTGGGTGGCAAAAAAAGCGGGGCAGATAGTCGGGCGCATTACCGCGCAAATCGATACCTTGCACCGTGAGCGTTACGGTGAAGATACTGGTCATTTCGGTATGATTGATGCCATTGATGATCCGCAGGTTTTTGCCGCTTTATTTGGCGCAGCGGAAGCGTGGTTGAAGTCACAAGGCGCGCGCAACATCAGCGGACCTTTCAGCCTGAATATCAATCAGGAAAGCGGATTACTGATTGAAGGTTTTGACACACCGCCATGCGCGATGATGCCGCACGGTAAACCGTGGTATGCCGCGCATATTGAACAATTGGGTTATCGCAAAGGCATTGATCTACTGGCGTGGTGGATGCAGCGAACCGATCTCACTTTTTCTCCGGCGCTAAAAAAACTGATGGAGCAGGTACGCAAGAAGGTGACCATTCGCTGCATCAATCGCCAGAGGTTTGCCGAAGAAATGCAGATCCTGCGTGAGATTTTCAACTCTGGATGGCAGCACAACTGGGGATTTGTGCCGTTTACCGAACGCGAATTTGCGACCATGGGCGATCAGCTTAAATACCTGGTGCCGGACGATATGATCTACATCGCTGAGATAGATTCTGCACCCTGTGCGTTTATTGTCGGCTTACCGAACATCAACGAGGCGATTGCCGATCTGAATGGATCGCTCTTTCCCTTCGGCTGGGCAAAATTGCTGTGGCGCTTAAAAGTCAGCGGTGTGCGAACTGCGCGAGTGCCGCTGATGGGGGTACGTGACGAGTATCAGTTTAGCCGCATCGGCCCGGTGATCGCGTTGTTGCTTATTGAAGCCTTACGCGATCCGTTTGCCCGCAGAAAGATCGATGCGCTGGAGATGTCATGGATCCTCGAAACCAATACAGGCATGAATAACATGCTGGAACGCATTGGGGCGGAGCCGTATAAACGTTACCGATTGTATGAAAAGCACATTTAATACCAGCTCCCATTAAGCGCAGGGGCGATCCCCTCGCCCCTCGAGGAGAGGGTTAGGGTGAGGAGGAAAACTCGGCTCACATTCACCCCGGATTCATCTCCAGCGGCACCGCCGAGCGAATCAAGTGGTGGCCTTCCAGCTCGATATCGTGGAGATTCTTTTTTACGGTCATCACGTGATCGCGGGCGGCGCGCTGGGCGACATGCGGCAACCGTTGTAAAACCGCGTTATAGATCCGCGCATGTTGGCGATCGATCTGTTTCTTCTGCTGTGGTCGATGATAGAGATTATTCACGCTGGCAAACACCGAATTAAACATCAGGTCGGTCAATGATTGCAGAGTAAATACCAGCACCTGATTGTGGGAAGCCTGACAAATCGCCCGATGAAAAGCGTGATCCAACTGCGCATGTTCGATCAGCGAAATCTCTTTGTTGTTCTCACTGGCGGCGAGCATTTTTTCATAACAGCGGGTTATCAAGACAAAATCAGCCTGGGTTCCCAGCGTTGCCGCCAGCCTGGCTGATTCACCTTCCAGCAGTGCGCGAACGTCGAGCAGATCGTACAGCGTTCGCGGCTGCGTACTGAACAGATGGATTAGCGGGCTGGTGTCCTGCACCCGATCAAGACGAGCCACACGGGAATCACGCCCCTGCGCCGTTTCAATAATCCCGCGCCCGCGCAGCACAGTCAGCCCTTCGCGCAGTGCGGAGCGTGAGAAGCCGAGCTTTTCACACAGTCGGCGCTCTGAAGGAAGCGGCTGCCCAACCTTCAACACGCCGTCGATAATCAACCGTTCGATACTCTCTGCAACCACTTCGCAAATAGGGCGACGCTCATCTTTCATTCCCGGACCTCGTGCACAGGTAGGACCAATTTTTCTGTTCTTAATTCGCAAAACACGCACATCACGTAAGTGATTATGTTACATCAATTTAACATTAAGTTAACCAATGCAAGGTCACAGAGCTGGAAAAAAAATGGTCTGACCGGTAGCTAAAGAGATAGACGAAAACAAAAAGCCCGCTTAATAACTGTTCACAGAAGCAGCGCGCAAAAATCAGCTGCCACACAACACAACAAAGCGAAGCCTACTCATGAGCATCTTATACGAAGAGCGTCTTGATGGCGCTTTACCCGATGTCGACCGCACATCGGTACTGATAGCACTGCGTGAGCATGTCCCTGGACTGGAGATCCTGCATACCAATGAGGAGATCATTCCTTACGAGTGTGACGGGTTGAGCGCGTATCGCACGCGTCCATTACTGGTTGTTCTGCCTAAGCAGATGGAACAGGTGGCGGCGATTCTGGCTGTCTGCCACCGCCTGCGTGTACCGGTGGTGACCCGTGGTGCAGGCACCGGGCTTTCTGGTGGCGCGCTGCCGCTGGAAAAAGGTGTGTTGTTGGTGATGGCGCGCTTTAAAGAGATCCTCGACATTAACCCCGTTGGTCGCCGCGCGCGCGTGCAGCCGGGCGTGCGTAACCTGGCGATCTCCCAGGCCGTTGCGCCGCATAATCTCTATTACGCGCCGGATCCTTCCTCACAAATCGCCTGTTCGATTGGCGGTAATGTGGCGGAAAACGCCGGGGGCGTCCACTGCCTGAAATACGGTTTAACCGTGCATAACCTGCTGAAAATTGAAGTGCAAACGCTGGACGGCGAGGCGCTGACGCTGGGATCGGACGCGCTGGATTCGCCTGGTTTTGACCTGCTGGCGCTGTTTACCGGATCGGAAGGTATGCTCGGCGTGACCACCGAAGTGACGGTAAAACTGCTGCCGAAGCCGCCCGTGGCGCGGGTTCTGTTAGCCAGCTTTGACTCGGTAGAAAAAGCCGGACTCGCCGTCGGTGACATCATCGCCAATGGCATTATCCCCGGCGGGCTGGAGATGATGGATAACCTGTCGATCCGCGCGGCGGAAGATTTTATTCATGCCGGTTATCCCGTCGACGCCGAAGCGATTTTGTTGTGCGAGCTGGACGGCGTGGAGTCTGACGTACAGGAAGACTGCGAGCGGGTTAACGACATCTTGCTGAAAGCGGGCGCGACTGACGTCCGTCTGGCACAGGACGAAGCGGAGCGCGTGCGTTTCTGGGCCGGACGCAAAAACGCCTTCCCGGCGGTGGGGCGTATCTCGCCGGATTACTACTGTATGGATGGCACCATTCCGCGTCGCGCCCTGCCTGGCGTACTGGAAGGCATTGCCCGTTTATCGCAGCAATATGATTTACGCGTCGCCAACGTCTTTCATGCCGGAGACGGCAACATGCACCCGTTAATCCTTTTCGATGCCAACGAACCCGGTGAATTTGCCCGCGCGGAAGAGCTGGGCGGGAAGATCCTCGAACTCTGCGTTGAAGTGGGCGGCAGCATCAGTGGGGAACATGGCATCGGGCGCGAAAAAATCAATCAAATGTGCGCCCAGTTCAACAGCGATGAAATCACGACCTTCCATGCGGTCAAGGCGGCGTTTGACCCCGATGGTTTGCTGAACCCAGGGAAAAACATCCCCACACTGCACCGCTGCGCTGAATTTGGTGCCATGCACGTGCATCACGGTCATTTACCTTTCCCTGAACTGGAGCGTTTCTGATGCTACGCGAGTGTGATTACAGCCAGGTGTTACTGGAGCAGGTGAATCAGGCGATTAGTGATAAAACGCCGCTGGTAATTCAGGGAAGCAATAGCAAAGCCTTTTTAGGTCGCCCTGTCGCCGGGCAAACGCTGGATGTGCGTTGCCATCGCGGCATTGTTAATTACGACCCGACCGAACTGGTGATCACCGCTCGCGCCGGAACGCCGCTGGTGGCGATTGAAGCGGCGCTGGAAAGTGCGGGGCAAATGCTCCCCTGCGAGCCGCCGCATTATGGTGAAGAAGCCACCTGGGGCGGGATGGTCGCCTGCGGACTGGCGGGGCCGCGTCGCCCGTGGAGCGGTTCAGTACGCGATTTTGTCCTCGGTACGCGCATCATTACCGGCACTGGAAAACATCTGCGTTTTGGTGGCGAAGTGATGAAAAACGTCGCCGGATACGATCTCTCGCGGTTAATGGCCGGAAGCTACGGTTGTCTTGGCGTACTCACTGAAATCTCAATGAAAGTGTTGCCGCGACCGCGCGCTACCTTGAGCCTGCGGCGGGAAATCAACCTACAAGAAGCCATGAGTGAAATCGCCCAGTGGCAACTCCAGCCACTTCCCATTAGCGGCTTATGTTATTTCGACAACGCCTTGTGGCTCCGCCTTGAAGGCGGTGAAGGATCGGTAAAAGCAGCGCGTGAACTGCTGGGTGGCGAAGAGGTCGCTGGTCAGTTCTGGCAGCAATTGCGCGAACAACAATTGCCGTTCTTCTCATTACCGGGCACTTTATGGCGCATTTCCTTACCCACCGATGCGCCGATGATGGATTTACCCGGCGAGCAACTGATCGACTGGGGCGGCGCGTTACGCTGGCTGAAATCGACAGCCGATGACAATCAAATCCACCGCATCGCCCGCAACGCTGGCGGTCATGCGACTCGCTTTAGTGCCGGAGATGGCGGCTTTGCTCCGCTACCGACTCCCTTATTCCGCTATCACCAGCAGCTTAAAAAGCAGCTCGACCCTTGCGGCGTGTTTAACCCCGGTCGCATGTACGCGGAACTATGAGGAGCAGGCTATGCAAACCCGATTAACCGAAGAGATGCGTCAGAACGCGCGCGCGCTGGAAGCCGACAGCATCCTGCGCGCCTGTGTTCACTGCGGATTTTGTACTGCAACCTGCCCAACCTATCAGCTTCTGGGGGATGAACTGGACGGGCCGCGCGGGCGCATCTATCTGATTAAACAGGTGCTGGAAGGCAACGAAGTTACGCTTAAAACGCAGGAGCATCTCGATCGCTGTCTCACTTGCCGCAACTGTGAAACCACCTGTCCTTCTGGTGTGCGCTATCACACTCTGCTGGATATCGGGCGTGATATTGTCGAGCAGAAGGTGAAACGTCCACTGCCGGAGCGAATGCTGCGCGAAGGGCTGCGCCAGGTGGTGCCGCGTCCGGCGGTCTTCCGCGCGCTGACGCAGGTAGGGCTGGTGCTGCGACCGTTTTTGCCGGAACAGATCAGAGCAAAACTGCCTGCCGAAACGGTGAAAGCTAAACCGCGTCCGCCGCTGCGCCATAAGCGTCGGGTTTTAATGCTGGAAGGCTGCGCCCAGCCTACGCTTTCGCCCAACACCAACGCGGCAACTGCGCGAGTGCTGGATCGTTTGGGGATCAGCGTCATGCCAGCTAACGAAGCAGGCTGTTGTGGCGCGGTGGACTATCATCTTAATGCGCAGGAGAAAGGGCTGGCGCGGGCGCGCAATAATATTGATGTCTGGTGGCCCGCAATTGAAGCAGGTGCCGAGGCAATTTTGCAAACTGCCAGCGGCTGCGGTGCGTTCGTCAAAGAGTATGGGCAGATGCTGAAAAACGATGCGCTGTATGCCGATAAAGCACGTCAGGTCAGTGAACTGGCGGTCGATTTAGTCGAACTGTTGCGCGAGGAACCGCTGGAAAAACTGGCGATTCGCGGCGATAAAAAACTGGCCTTCCACTGCCCGTGTACCCTGCAACATGCGCAAAAGCTGAACGGCGAAGTGGAAAAAGTGTTACTTCGTCTTGGATTTACCTTAACCGACGTTCCCGATAGCCATCTGTGCTGCGGGTCGGCGGGAACATATGCGTTAACGCATCCCGATCTGGCGCGCCAGCTACGGGATAACAAAATGAATGCGCTGGAAAGCGGCAAACCGGAAATGATCGTCACCGCCAACATTGGTTGCCAGACGCATCTGGTGAGCGCCGGTCGTACCTCTGTGCGTCACTGGATTGAAATTGTAGAACAAGCCCTTGAAAAGGAATAAAAAAATGAAAACTAAAGTCATTCTTAGCCAGCAAATGGCGAGTGCAATTATTGCCGCAGGTCAGGAAGAGGCGCAGAAAAATAACTGGTCTGTTTCCATTGCTGTTGCAGATGACGGCGGTCATCTGCTGGCGTTAAGCCGCATGGATGATTGCGCGCCGATTGCGGCTTACATCTCCCAGGAGAAAGCGCGTACTGCCGCGCTGGGGCGTCGTGAAACTAAGGGCTATGAAGAGATGGTGAACAACGGACGTACCGCGTTCGTGACTGCGCCGTTACTGACGTCGCTGGAAGGCGGCGTACCGGTTGTTGTGGATGGGCAAATTATTGGTGCCGTGGGCGTTTCTGGTTTAACCGGAGCACAGGATGCGCAGGTCGCGAAAGCGGCAGCAGCGGTGTTGGCGAAATAAGCGAAAACGAGGAGATAAATAATGAGTGAAACCATAACCCAGGGCCGTTTACGCATTGACGCCAATTTTAAACGTTTTGTGGATGAAGAAGTTTTGCCGGGCGTGGAACTGGATGCTGCCGCGTTCTGGCGCAATGTTGATGAGATTGTTCACGATCTGGCACCAGAAAATCGTCAGTTGCTGGCAGAGCGCGATCGCATTCAGGCGGCGCTTGATGAGTGGCATCGCAGCAATCCGGGGCCGGTAAAAGATAAAGCGGCCTATAAATCTTTCCTGCGTGAACTGGGCTACCTGGTGCCGCAACCGGAGCACGTGACGGTGGAAACCACGGGCATCGACAGCGAAATCACCAGCCAGGCGGGGCCGCAACTGGTGGTTCCGGCAATGAATGCCCGCTACGCGCTGAACGCGGCGAACGCTCGCTGGGGTTCACTGTACGATGCGTTATACGGCAGCGACATCATCCCGCAGGAAGGGGCGATGGTCAGCGGCTACGATCCGCAGCGCGGTGAGCAGGTTATTGCCTGGGTTCGTCATTTTCTTGACGAATCACTACCGCTGGAAAACGGCAGCTATCAGGATGTGGTGGCGTTTAAGGTGGTCGATAAACAATTACGCATCCAGTTGAAAAATGGTAAAGAAACCACGTTACGTACTCCAGCACAGTTTGTCGGTTACCGTGGCGATGCCGCTGCGCCGACCTGCATTTTGCTGAAAAATAACGGCCTGCATATCGAGCTGCAAATCGATGCCAACGGGCGGATTGGTAAAGACGATCCGGCGCACATCAACGACGTAATCGTCGAAGCTGCCATCAGTACCATTCTCGATTGTGAAGACTCGGTCGCTGCGGTTGACGCCGAGGACAAAATCCTGCTGTACCGCAACCTGCTGGGCCTGATGCAGGGCACTCTGCAAGAGAAAATGGAGAAAAACGGTCGGCAAATCGTGCGTAAACTGAATGACGATCGTCAGTACACCGCCGCCGATGGCTCTGAAATTTCTCTGCACGGACGCTCGTTGCTGTTTATCCGCAACGTGGGTCATTTGATGACCATTCCTGTGATTTGGGACAGTGAAGGCAATGAAATCCCGGAAGGCATTCTTGATGGCGTCATGACTGGCGCGATTGCCCTCTATGATTTAAAAGTGCAGAAAAACTCGCGCACTGGCAGTGTCTATATTGTGAAACCGAAAATGCACGGTCCGCAGGAAGTGGCGTTCGCCAACAAACTGTTTACCCGCATTGAGACAATGCTCGGTATGGCACCGAATACCCTGAAAATGGGCATTATGGATGAAGAACGCCGAACCTCGCTGAACTTGCGTAGCTGTATCGCTCAGGCACGCAACCGCGTGGCGTTCATCAACACCGGCTTCCTCGACCGTACCGGTGATGAGATGCATTCGGTGATGGAAGCTGGCCCGATGTTGCGTAAAAACCAGATGAAATCGACGCCGTGGATCAAAGCCTACGAACGTAATAACGTGCTGTCTGGTCTGTTCTGTGGGCTGCGCGGTAAAGCGCAAATCGGTAAGGGCATGTGGGCAATGCCGGACCTGATGGCAAACATGTACAGCCAGAAGGGCGACCAGCTGTGTGCCGGGGCAAACACGGCCTGGGTTCCGTCGCCAACTGCCGCTACGCTCCATGCGCTGCACTACCACCAAACCAACGTACAGAGCGTGCAAGCCAACATTGCTCAGACCGAGTTCAATGCTGAATTTGAACCTCTGCTGGACGATCTGCTGACTATTCCGGTCGCTGAAAACGCGAACTGGTCGGCGCAAGAGATCCAACAAGAGCTGGATAACAACGTGCAGGGGATTCTGGGGTACGTGGTGCGTTGGGTAGAGCAGGGGATTGGTTGCTCAAAAGTGCCGGATATTCACAACGTGGCGCTGATGGAAGACCGCGCAACGCTGCGCATCTCCAGCCAGCATATCGCCAACTGGTTACGTCACGGTATTCTGACCAAAGAACAGGTGCAGGCGTCGCTGGAGAACATGGCGAAAGTGGTGGATCAGCAAAACGCTGGCGATCCGGCGTATCGTCCGATGGTGGGGAATTTCGCTAACTCGTGTGCATTTAAAGCCGCCAGCGATTTAATCTTCCTCGGTGTGAAACAGCCAAACGGTTATACCGAACCGTTATTACATGCCTGGCGTTTACGCGAAAAAGAAAGTCATTAATAGCAATAGCAAAAGCCCCGGCAAGTTTTATTGTCGGGGCTATTATAGTTACTGCGGTAGTACATTTACCCCGGAAATAACCGGAGCGATTATCAGGGTTTAACAATATTAAATACCCGTAGCGCATCACTAGCGGGATTAAAACAACAATATGGACATCTTAACGATACTCTGCGCCTGCGTGCGCGGAACAGAAACCCTTACCCGATATACTTGTTATGCCAGAGGTAGCAATTGCGTTAGCAGCGTGCTGTTGCTGTAAAGTATAACCCCTATATTTTACAGTTCGGTCCTCTTTTGCTTATTACAACCTTAAGTATATCAAGCATATAAAGATAATAAGAGACTGAACAATATGGTTACCTGGACCCAAATGTATATGCCGATGGGAGGACTGGGGCTATCCGCTCTGGTCGCCTTGATCCCGATAATATTCTTCTTCGTTGCACTCGCGGTATTACGTCTGAAAGGACATGTCGCCGGAGCAATAACCCTTATATTATCTATCCTGATTGCGATATTCGCCTTTAAAATGCCGATCGATATGGCATTTGCTGCTGCGGGATATGGCTTTATTTATGGCTTATGGCCGATTGCGTGGATTATTGTCGCAGCGGTATTCCTCTATAAATTAACCGTTGCCAGCGGGCAGTTTGATATTATCCGCAGTTCGGTTATCTCTATCACCGACGATCAGCGTTTGCAGGTGTTACTGATTGGTTTCTCCTTTGGCGCACTGCTGGAAGGGGCGGCTGGCTTTGGCGCACCGGTGGCGATTACCGGTGCGTTGCTGGTGGGGCTGGGTTTCAAACCGTTATACGCGGCGGGGCTGTGCCTGATTGCCAACACTGCGCCGGTGGCGTTTGGTGCGTTGGGTGTGCCAATTCTGGTCGCCGGTCAGGTAACGGGAATCGATCCGTTTGATATTGGTGCAATGGCGGGACGTCAGTTGCCGTTCCTGTCAGTTCTTGTGCCGTTCTGGCTGGTGGCGATGATGGACGGCTGGAAAGGGGTGAAAGAGACGTGGCCAGCGGCGCTGGTTGCGGGTGGTAGCTTTGCGGTTACTCAGTTCTTTACTTCTAACTATATTGGCCCGGAACTGCCGGATATTACTTCGGCGCTGGTGAGTATCGTCTCACTCTCTTTATTCCTTAAAGTATGGCGGCCGAAAAATACCGAAACGGCAATCAGCATGGGGCAATCCGCAGGTGCGATGGTGGTGAATAAACCGTCTTCTGGCGGTCCCGTGCCTTCAGAATATAGTCTGGGGCAAATCATTCGTGCGTGGTCACCGTTTTTAATCTTAACGGTGCTGGTCACCATCTGGACGATGAAGCCATTTAAAGCGTTATTTGCTCCGGGCGGCGCGTTTTATTCGCTGGTGATTAATTTCCAGATCCCTCATTTGCATCAGCAGGTACTGAAAGCGGCGCCCATTGTCGCCCAGCCGACACCGATGGATGCGGTTTTTAAATTCGACCCGCTCTCTGCTGGCGGCACCGCTATTTTTATTGCGGCGATTATCTCTATCTTCATCCTCGGCGTGGGGATCAAGAAAGGCATTGGCGTCTTTGCCGAAACGCTAATTAGCCTGAAGTGGCCGATATTGTCGATTGGCATGGTGCTGGCATTTGCCTTCGTGACCAACTATTCCGGTATGTCCACCACGCTGGCGCTGGTACTGGCGGGCACTGGCGTAATGTTCCCGTTCTTCTCACCGTTCCTTGGCTGGCTGGGGGTATTCCTTACCGGCTCGGACACATCCTCGAACGCCCTGTTTGGTTCACTGCAATCGACCACGGCGCAGCAAATCAACGTCTCTGACACTCTGCTGGTGGCAGCAAACACCAGCGGCGGCGTAACTGGCAAGATGATCTCCCCGCAATCTATCGCCGTGGCCTGCGCCGCGACAGGTATGGTGGGCAGAGAATCTGAACTGTTCCGCTACACTGTGAAACACAGTCTGATCTTTGCCAGCGTTATTGGCATTATCACGCTGTTGCAGGCGTATGTGTTTACCGGAATGTTAGTCTCGTAAGTCAACAAAGCCGGATGATCGTCAATATCATCCGGCTTCATTCTTTGCTGGTTACATTATTCTGTCTTATTAATTAAAAAATCATTTCCCGATTTATTATCTATGCAGCAATAATGTTTTGCGTTCAGATAATCCGCTAAATAATTAAGTGCGTGAGAATATCTATTTTTTTGTCCCGCAAAACAAGTCTGTATTAATTATGTTCGCTTGATGAGTAAACACCGTGCTATCTGTTGCTTTTGCAATCGCAATCGTTAAAACTATCAACAGCTTGAGATAGTCACATTGTGAATAATTGTTACTTTTTTGTTTGTTAAATCTTTTGATAAATACCCCGACTGGCATCGTATAGGGGATATTCTTATAAATTTCACCTGTTTTGTTATCAATAATGCAGTTTTCTTAAGAATGGAGGAAATTATTAGAGAAGATAAAGCATAAAACTATTTCCCCAGTTACGAATCTTTTAACTTTGTTTTGTCACTTGCGTTATTAATGAATAAGAAATTTAAATATAAGAAATCGCTTTTAGCGGCTATTTTGAGCGCAACCCTGTTAGCCGGTTGTGATGGCGGTGGTTCAGGATCGTCCTCCGATACTCCGCCTGTAGATTCTGGAACAGGGTCTTTGCCGGAAGTGAAACCTGATCCAACACCAAACCCGGAGCCGACGCCGGAGCCTGAACCTACTCCGGACCCGACACCTGATCCAGAGCCAATGCCAGAACCGGAGCCAGAACCTGTTCCGACGAAAACGGGTTATCTGACCCTGGGCGGAAGCCAGCGGGTAATCGGTGCTAAATGTAATGGTGAATCCAGCGACGGCTTTACTTTTACACCTGGCGAGGACGTTACTTGCGTGGCGGGTAACACGACAATTGCCACCTTCAACACTCAGTCAGAAGCTGCGCGTAGCCTGCGTGCGGTTGAAAAAGTGTCGTTTAGCCTTGAGGACTCGCAAGAACTGGCGGAGTCCGACGATAAGAAAAGCAATGCGCTCTCGCTGGTAACCTCCATGAACAGTTGTCCGGCGGATACAGAACAGGTTTGCCTGACCTTCTCCTCGGTGATGGAGAGTAAACGCTTCGACTCGCTGTATAAGCAAATCGATCTGGCACCAGAAGAGTTCAAAAAGCTGGTCAATGAAGAGGTGGAAAACAATGCCGCGACCGATAAGGCGCCATCCACTCATACTTCACCGGTAGTGCCCGTCACGACGCCGGGAACAAAACCGGATCTGAACGCTTCCTTCGTGTCGGCTAACGCGGAACAGTTTTATCAGTATCAACCTACGGAAATCATTCTTTCTGAAGGTCGCCTGGTCGACAGCATGGGCAATGGTGTGGTTGGCGTAAATTACTACACCAGCTCAGGCCGTGGCGTAACTGGCGAAAACGGCAAATTCAACTTCAGCTGGGGTGAAACCATCTCCTTTGGCATCGACACCTTTGAACTGGGCTCAGTACGCGGCAATAAGTCGACTATTGCACTGACGGAACTGGGCGATGAAGTTCGCGGGGCAAATATCGATCAACTTATTCATCGTTACTCCCAGGCCGGAAAAAATGATGAGCGTGAAGTGCCGGATGTAGTGCGCCAGGTCTTTGCCGAGTATCCCAACGTGATCAACGAGATTATCAATCTCTCGTTATCCAATGGCGAGACGTTGAGCGAAGGCGATCAAACCTTTGAGCGGAAGAACGAATTTCTTGAGCAACTTAAATCCGGGCAGGCTAAAGAGATTGATACGGCGATTTGTGACTCCCTTGGGGGCTGCAACTCTCAACGTTGGTTCTCGTTGACTGCTCGCAATGTTAACGAAGGTCAGATTCAGGGCGTTATCAACAAGCTGTGGGGTGTGGATAAAGATTACAAATCAGTGACGAAATTCCATGTTTTCCATGACTCCACCAACTTCTATGGTAGCACCGGTAATGCGCGTGGTCAGGCGGTGGTGAATATCTCCAACGCGGCATTCCCGATTCTGATGGCGCGTAATGATAAAAACTACTGGCTGGCGTTTGGCGAAAAACGCGCCTGGGATAAAAACGAGCTGGCGTACATTACGGAAGCGCCTTCCATTGTGCGACCGGAGAACGTGACACGCGAAACTGCCACCTTCAACCTGCCGTTTATCTCGCTGGGGCAAGTTGGTGAGGGCAAACTGATGGTTATCGGTAACCCGCACTACAACAGCATCCTGCGTTGCCCGAACGGTTACAGCTGGAACGGGGGGGTTAATAGCGACGGACAGTGTACGCTCGACAGCGATCCGGACGACATGAAGAACTTCATGGAGAACGTGTTGCGCTATCTGTCAAATGAACGCTGGCTGCCGGACGCGAAAACCAGCATGACCGTGGGCACTAACCTGGATACGGTTTATTTCAAAAAAGCGGGTCAGGTATTAGGAAATAGTGCACCGTTTGCTTTCCATAAGGATTTCGCAGGTATCACGGTTAAACCGTTGACCAGTTATGGCAATCTGAATCCAGATGAAGTTCCTTTGCTGATCCTCAACGGCTTTGAGTATGTGACTCAGTGGTCTGGCGATCCCTATGCAATCCCGCTGCGTGCAGATACCAGCAAACCGAAGCTGACTCAGCAGGATGTGACGGATCTGATCGCCTATCTGAACAAAGGCGGATCGGTGCTGATCATGGAAAACGTGATGAGCAATCTTAAGGAAGAAAGTGCGTCCGGCTTTGTGCGTCTGCTTGATGCCGCAGGCCTGTCAATGGCACTCAACAAGTCGGTGGTGAATAACGATCCTCAGGGGTATCCGGATCGCGTTCGTCAGCAGCGCGAAAAAGGTATCTGGGTATATGAACGTTATCCGTTTGTCGACGGTAAACCGCCGTATACCATTGATGAAACAACGAAAGAAGTTATCTGGAAATACCAGCAAGAAAACAAGCCTGATGACAAGCCGAAACTGGAAGTGGCCAGCTGGCTGGAAGATGTTGATGGCAAACAGGTCAAGCGCTATGCCTTTATTGATGAGGCGGAGCATGAAACAAACGAGTCCCTGGAGGCGGCAAAGGCAAAAATCCTTAAGGCATTTCCTGGATTAGAGGTGTGTAAGGATCCTGACTACCACTACGAGGTCAACTGCCTGGAACATCGTCCTGGCACGAACGTTCCGGTAACCGGGGGCATGTATGTTCCGCGCTATACGCAACTGAATCTCAGCGCCGACACCGCGAAAGCGATGGTGCAGGCGGCGGATTTAGGCACCAACATTCAGCGCCTGTATCAGCACGAGCTTTATTTCCGTACCAATGGTCGCAAAGGTGAGCGTCTGAGCAGCGTCGATCTGGAACGTCTGTACCAGAACATGTCGGTCTGGCTGTGGAATGAAATTGAATACAGCTATGACAGCAGCAAGGATGACGAGCTGGGCTTTAAAACGTTCACCGAGTTCCTGAACTGCTACGCCAACAATGCTTACACCAAAGGCACGCAGTGCTCCGCAGAGCTGAAACAATCGCTTGTCGATAACAAGATGATCTACGGAGATAATACTGCCAAAGCGGGCATGATGAACCCGAGCTATCCGCTCAACTATATGGAAAAACCGCTGACTCGCCTGATGCTGGGGCGTTCCTGGTGGGATCTGAACATCAAAGTTGATGTCGAGAAGTATCCGGGAGCAGTATCGGCTGAAGGTGAGAATGTTACTGAAACCATCAGCCTGTACTCGAATCCGACCAAATGGTTTGCGGGTAACATGCAGTCTACTGGTCTGTGGGCTCCGGCTCAGAAAGAGGTCACCATTAAGTCCAATGCGAACGTTCCTGTGACTGTCACCGTGGCGCTGGCCGACGACCTGACCGGGCGTGAGAAGCATGAGGTCGCGCTGAACCGTCCGCCGAGAGTGACTAAAACGTATACACTGGAGGCTAATGGCACGGTGAAGTTTACGGTTCCTTACGGTGGTCTGATTTATATCAAGGGCGACAGCAAGGAGAATAATAAATCTGCCAGCTTCACCTTTACCGGTGTGGTAAAAGCGCCGTTCTATAAAGACGGTAAATGGAAAAACGATCTGAAATCCCCTGCGCCGTTGGGCGAGCTGGAGTCAGACGCTTTCGTTTATACCACGCCGAAGAAGAACCTTGAGGCCAGCAATTTCACTGGTGGTGTAGCAGAATTCGCTAAAGATCTGGATACCTTTGCCAGCTCGATGAATGACTTCTACGGTCGTGATGAAACGAGCGGTAAGCACCGGATGTTTACCTATAAAGCATTGACGGGGCATAAACATCGTTTCGCCAACGATGTGCAGATCTCCATCGGTGATGCGCACTCTGGTTATCCGGTGATGAACAGCAGCTTCTCGACGAACAGCACCACGCTGCCGACGACGCCGCTGAACGACTGGTTGATCTGGCATGAAGTGGGGCACAACGCTGCAGAAACGCCGCTGACTGTACCGGGCGCAACTGAAGTAGCGAACAACGTGCTGGCGCTGTACATGCAGGATCGCTATCTGGGCAAGATGAACCGTGTCGCTGACGATATTACCGTCGCGCCGGAATATCTGAACGAGAGCAACGGTCAGGCATGGGCACGCGGCGGTGCGGGTGACCGTCTGCTGATGTACGCACAGTTGAAGGAGTGGGCAGAGAAAAACTTTGATATCACGAAGTGGTATCCGCAGGGCAACCTGCCAGCGTTCTACAGCGATCGTGAAGGGATGAAAGGCTGGAACCTGTTCCAGTTGATGCACCGTAAAGCACGCGGCGATGATGTTGGCGACAACACCTTCGGCGGCAAGAATTATTGTGCTGAATCCAACGGTAACGCTGCCGACACGCTGATGCTGTGCGCCTCCTGGGTAGCCCAGACGGATCTTTCGGAGTTCTTTAAGAAATGGAATCCGGGCGCGAATGCTTACCAGTTGCCGGGGGTGAGCGAGATGAACTTCGAGGGCGGTGTGAGCCAGTCGGCTTACAAGACGCTCGCGGCGCTTGGTCTGCCGAAACCGGAAAAAGGGCCGGAAACCATTAATACGGTTACCGAGCATAAGATGTCTGCCGAGTAAGCCTGTATGCCGGATAAGGCGTTTTACGCCGCATCCGGCATGAAATAAGGCGCACCGGGTTAACACATTTGCCCGATGCGCCAGCTTATCGGGTCTACAGGGAAAGCCGCAATTACTTGCGTTGGCAGACTCCTGTATGCCGGATAAGGCGTTCACGCCGCATCCGGCATGAAATAAGGCGCATCGGGTTAACACATATGCCCGATGTGCCAACTTATCGGAGCTACAGGAAAAGCCGCGATTACTTGCGTTGGCAGACTCCTGTAAGCCGGATAAGGCGTTTTACGCCGCATCCGGCAAATTACAACAAACAACCTTTAACCATGCATTTTGATGTTTTTCAGCAATATCCAGCGGTGATGCCCATCCTGGCAACCGTTGGAGGATTAATCATCGGCAGTTTTTTGAATGTGGTGATTTGGCGTTACCCCATCATGCTGCGCCAACAAATGGCGGAGTTTCAGGGGGAAACTCCGAGTGCGCAGTCAAAAATAAGCTTGGCGCTGCCACGTTCGCACTGTCCGCATTGCCAGCAGACCATCCGCGTTCGTGACAATATTCCGCTGTTCTCCTGGCTGATGCTCAAAGGGCGCTGCCGCGACTGTCAGACGAAAATCAGCAAGCGTTATCCGCTGGTGGAGTTATTGACGGCACTCGCTTTTTTGCTGGCGAGTCTGGTCTGGCCGGAAAGTGGATGGGGGCTGGCGGTGATGATATTATCCGCCTGGCTGATTGCCGCGAGTGTCATCGACCTCGATCACCAATGGCTGCCCGATGTTTTTACTCAGGGCGTATTGTGGACAGGACTTATTGCGGCATGGGCGCAGCAGAGTCCGCTCACGCTACAAGACGCAGTTACTGGCGTACTGGTGGGGTTTATCTCTTTTTACTCGCTGCGCTGGATAGCCGGAATAGTTCTGCGTAAAGAAGCATTAGGCATGGGCGATGTATTACTCTTCGCCGCTTTAGGTGGCTGGGTGGGGGCGTTGTCGCTGCCCAATGTTGCTTTAATCGCCTCATGCTGCGGCCTGATATATGCCGTTATTACAAAGAAAGGATCAACCACACTGCCTTTTGGACCATGTTTAAGTCTGGGCGGTATAGCAACACTTTATCTACAGGCATTGCTTTAATGATAACAACGTCATTATCGAAGTGACATTTTTACTCTTATTAATAACCTTAGAGATTATTAACCATGTCGATAAAACAAATGCCAGGGAGGGTATTAATATCGCTATTGTTGAGCGTTACAGGATTATTAAGTGGCTGCGCCAGCCATAATGAAAATGCCAGTTTACTGGCGAAAAAACAGGCGCAAAATATCAGCCAAAACCTGCCGATTAAATCTGCGGGATATACCTTAGTGCTGGCGCAAAGTAGCGGTGCGACGGTAAAAATGACCATTATCAGCGAAGCGGGTACACAAACCACGCAGACGCCTGACGCCTTTTTAACCAGCTATCAACGACAAATGTGCGCTGACCCGACGGTGAAATTAATGATCACTGAGGGAATTAATTACAGCATAACGATTAATGATACACGTACAGGTAACCAGTATCAGCGGAAACTGGATCGTACCACCTGTGGAATAGTCAAAGCATAACGTCGGGTATATAAATTGGCGCGGGTTGTTTTTCGTGACGCACGAATTTATCTCATTCAGTGGCTGACTAAAATTCGTCACACTCTTAGCCAGAGACAATCTCTTAATACAGACAAAGAGCATCTGCGAAAAATTGTACGCGCGATGTTCTGGCTGATGCTGCTTATTATTTCTGCAAAAATGGCATATTCACTCTGGCGCTATATCTCCTTTTCTGCGGAATATACGGCGGTTTCCCCATCGGTGAATAAACCGGCACGTGCGGATGCAAAAACGTTTGAGCAAAAAGACGTGCAATTAATCAGCCAGCAAAACTGGTTTGGCAAATATCAGCCCGTCGCCGCGCCGGTAAAACAACCCGAACCTGCGCCTGTGGCAGAAACGCGTCTTAACGTGGTGCTGCGCGGGATCGCCTTTGGTGCCAGACCCGGCGCGGTTATTGAAGAAGGCGGCAAACAGCAGGTCTATTTACAGGGGGAACGGCTTGGCTCTCACAACGCGGTGATTGAGGAAATCAATCGCGACCATGTGATGCTGCGCTATCAGGGAAAAATGGAGCGCCTGAGTCTGGCAGAAGAGGAGCGTTCCACCGTAGCCGTGACCAACAAAAAAGCCGTTAGTGACGAAGCAAAGCAAGCTGTTGCTGAGCCTGCTGCCAGTGCGCCAGTTGAGATCCCGGTTGCCGTGCGTCAGGCGCTGGCGAAAGATCCGCAGAAAATTTTTAACTATATCCAGCTTACGCCCGTGCGTAAGGAGGGGATTGTCGGTTATGCAGTGAAACCGGGGGCAGATCGTTCTCTGTTCGATGCCAGCGGTTTCAAGGACGGCGATATCGCCATTGCGCTAAATCAGCAGGATTTTACTGATCCGCGAGCAATGATTGCTCTGATGCGGCAGTTACCTTCAATGGATTCCATTCAACTTACGGTTTTACGCAAGGGTGCGCGCTACGACATTTCCATCGCGCTGCGCTAACCGCATTTAATCCAGGAGAATCATTCATCGTGTTTTGGCGTGATATTACGTTGTCGGTCTGGCGTAAGAAGACAACTGGCCTCAAAACAAAAAAGCGTTTACTGCCGCTGGTGCTGGCAGCGGCATTATGCAGTTCACCGGTCTGGGCGGAAGAAGCCACTTTCACCGCCAATTTTAAAGATACCGACCTGAAATCGTTCATCGAAACCGTCGGCGCTAACCTTAATAAAACCATCATTATGGGGCCGGGCGTGCAGGGGAAAGTGAGTATTCGTACCATGACCCCGCTCAATGAACGCCAGTATTACCAGCTATTCCTTAACCTGCTGGAAGCACAGGGGTATGCCGTCGTACCGATGGAAAACGACGTGCTGAAGGTGGTGAAATCCAGCGCCGCGAAAGTCGAGCCGCTGCCGCTGGTCGGTGAAGGTAGCGACAACTACGCGGGTGATGAAATGGTCACTAAAGTGGTGCCGGTACGCAATGTGTCGGTACGCGAGCTGGCACCGATTCTGCGCCAGATGATCGACAGCGCAGGTTCTGGCAACGTCGTTAATTACGATCCCTCCAACGTGATTATGCTCACCGGACGCGCCTCCGTTGTGGAGCGCCTGACGGAAGTGATCCAGCGCGTGGATCACGCGGGTAATCGCACCGAAGAGGTGATCCCGCTGGATAACGCCTCGGCTTCGGAAATTGCTCGCGTGCTGGAAAGCCTGACTAAAAACAGCGGCGAGAACCAGCCAGCGACGCTGAAATCACAGATTGTCGCCGATGAACGCACCAACAGCGTGATTGTCAGTGGTGACCCTGCCACGCGGGACAAAATGCGCCGCCTGATCCGTCGTCTGGACTCAGAAATGGAGCGCAGCGGCAACAGCCAGGTGTTCTATCTCAAATACAGCAAAGCCGAAGATCTGGTCGATGTTCTGAAACAGGTCAGCGGCACACTCACCGCCGCCAAAGAAGAGGCGGAAGGCACGGTTGGTAGCGGGCGTGAGGTTGTCTCCATCGCCGCCAGCAAACACAGTAATGCCCTGATTGTTACCGCGCCGCAGGACATCATGCAGTCGCTGCAAAGCGTGATTGAACAACTGGATATCCGTCGTGCTCAGGTGCATGTCGAGGCGTTGATCGTGGAAGTTGCCGAAGGCAGCAATATCAACTTCGGCGTGCAGTGGGCGTCGAAAGATGCCGGATTAATGCAGTTTGCTAATGGTACGCAGATCCCTATCGGTACGCTGGGCGCAGCCATTTCTCAGGCGAAACCGCAGAAAGGCTCGACGGTGATCAGTGAAAACGGCGCAACCACCATTAATCCGGATACCAACGGCGATCTCTCCACGCTCGCCCAGCTTCTTTCCGGCTTTAGCGGTACGGCGGTTGGCGTGGTGAAAGGCGACTGGATGGCGCTGGTACAGGCGGTTAAAAATGATTCCAGCTCGAACGTCCTCTCCACGCCGAGCATCACCACGCTGGACAACCAGGAAGCCTTCTTCATGGTGGGGCAGGATGTTCCGGTATTAACCGGATCTACCGTTGGCTCCAATAACAGCAATCCTTTCAACACCGTAGAGAGGAAAAAAGTCGGCATCATGCTGAAAGTCACACCGCAGATTAACGAAGGTAACGCGGTACAGATGGTGATTGAGCAGGAAGTCTCGAAGGTGGAAGGACAGACCAGCCTCGACGTGGTGTTTGGCGAGCGCAAACTGAAAACCACCGTGCTGGCTAACGATGGTGAGCTGATTGTGCTTGGCGGTCTGATGGACGACCAGGCGGGAGAAAGTGTGGCGAAAGTGCCGTTGCTGGGCGATATCCCGTTGATTGGTAACCTGTTTAAATCGACGGCAGATAAAAAAGAAAAACGTAACCTGATGGTGTTTATCCGCCCGACGATTCTGCGTGACGGTATGGCGGCAGACGGCGTGTCGCAGCGCAAATATAACTATATGCGTGCCGAGCAGATCTATCGCGATGAGCAAGGCTTAAGCCTGATGCCGCACACCGCGCAGCCGGTACTGCCAGCGCAAAACCAGGCCTTACCGCCGGAAGTACGCGCATTCCTTAATGCCGGGAGAACGCGTTAATGGTGCCTGTAGCACAGGAAAACACCGCTAACACCGTGCGTCTGCCCTACAGTTTCAGCCGTCGGTTTAGCCTGGTGGCATGGTGCGAATCGTCGCTGGAGATCCTCCATGTCCACCCGTTGTCGCTCTCTGTTTTGCAGGAGCTGCAACGGGGGCTGAACGCGCCCTTTACGCTGCGGCAAATCGATGAGGCCGAGTTTGAACAGCGGCTGAATGCGGTCTGGCAGCGGGACTCTTCCGAGGCTCGCCAGCTGATGGAAGATCTCGGTTCTGCCGAGGACTTTTTTACCCTCGCAGAAGAACTGCCGGAAACGGAAGATCTGCTGGAAAGTGACGACGATGCGCCGATCATCAAACTGATCAACGCCATGCTGGCAGAGGCGATTAAAGAAGGCGCTTCGGATATCCACATCGAGACGTTTGAAAAGAGTCTGGTGATCCGTTTTCGTGTTGACGGCACATTACATGAAATGCTGCGTCCGGGGCGCAAACTGGCCTCGCTGCTGGTATCGCGTATCAAGGTGATGGCGCGGCTGGATATTGCCGAAAAGCGCGTACCGCAGGATGGACGCATTGCGCTGCTGCTGGGCGGTCGGGCGATTGACGTGCGTGTCTCCACCATGCCTTCCGCCTGGGGCGAGCGCGTGGTACTGCGATTGCTGGACAAAAACCAGGCCCGCCTGACGCTGGAGCGTCTGGGGCTGAGTCATGAACTGACCGCGCATTTGCGCCAGCTGTTACACAAACCGCACGGTATCTTTCTGGTGACGGGGCCGACAGGTTCCGGCAAAAGCACCACGCTGTACGCCGGATTGCAGGAGCTGAACAACCACTCGCGCAACATTCTCACGGTTGAAGACCCCATCGAATACATGATTGAAGGGATCGGTCAGACGCAGGTCAACACCCGCGTCGGCATGACCTTCGCCCGTGGCCTGCGCGCGATTTTGCGTCAGGACCCGGATGTGGTGATGGTCGGTGAAATCCGCGATACCGAAACCGCAGAAATCGCCGTCCAGGCGTCATTGACCGGACACCTGGTACTTTCCACGCTGCATACCAACACGGCGGTGGGGGCGATTACGCGTTTGCAGGATATGGGCGTGGAGCCTTTCCTGCTCTCTTCCAGTCTGACGGGCGTGATGGCGCAGCGACTGGTTCGCACGCTGTGCCCCGACTGCCGCCAGCCCGCGCCTGCCACTGACGAAGAAAAACGCCTGCTGGGGATTACCGACGCGCGTACTGTCACGCTGTACCATCCGCAGGGCTGCCCCGCCTGTAATCACAAAGGTTTTCGCGGGCGTACTGCCATCCATGAGTTGATCGTGGTGGACGCCACATTGCGTGATTTGATCCACCGTCAGGCCGGGGAACTGGAGCTGGAACGTTATGTCCGGCAACACTCTGCGGGCATCCGCAGCAATGGCATTGAGAAAGTGCTCGCCGGAGAAACCTCTCTCGATGAAGTTCTGCGGGTAACCATGGAGGCGTAATGGCACTGTTTTACTATCAGGCGCTGGAGCGTAATGGTCGCAAAACCAAAGGCATGATTGAGGCGGATTCAGCACGTCATGCCCGTCAATTGTTACGCGGTAAAGAGCTTATCCCCGTGCACATTGAAGCCCGGCTGAATGCTTCGTCAGGGGGAATGTTGCAGCGTCGGCGACACGCACATCGTCGCGTGGCGGCGGCAGATCTGGCGCTGTTCACTCGTCAACTGGCAACGCTGGTGCAGGCAGCAATGCCGCTGGAAACCTGCTTACAGGCGGTCAGTGAGCAAAGTGAAAAACTGCATGTAAAAAGCCTCGGTATGGCGCTACGCAGCCGGATTCAGGAAGGTTATACCCTGTCGGACAGCCTGCGCGAACATCCCCGCGTCTTTGATTCTCTGTTTTGTTCGATGGTGGCTGCCGGAGAAAAATCCGGGCATCTCGATGTGGTGCTCAATCGCCTGGCGGATTACACCGAACAGCGGCAGCGCCTGAAATCACGCCTGCTGCAGGCCATGCTCTATCCGCTGGTATTGCTGGTGGTGGCAACGGGCGTGGTCACTATTTTGCTGACGGCAGTGGTGCCGAAAATCATCGAACAGTTTGATCATCTCGGACACGCGCTGCCTGCCTCCACCCGAATGCTCATCGCCATGAGCGACACGTTACAGACCAGCGGCGTTTACTGGCTGGTAGGTTTGCTGGGGCTTCTGGTGCTGGGGCAACGGTTACTCAAAAATCCTGCTATGCGGCTGCGCTGGGATAAAACTTTGCTGCGCCTGCCTGTGACGGGGCGTGTTGCGCGCGGACTGAATACGGCGCGTTTTTCCCGCACGTTAAGCATCCTCACCGCCAGCAGTGTTCCGCTGCTGGAAGGCATTCAGACCGCTGCCGCCGTGTCGGCAAATCGCTATGTCGAGCAACAACTGCTGCTGGCGGCAGATCGCGTTCGCGAAGGAAGCAGTCTGCGCGCCGCGCTGGCGGAGCTTCGCCTGTTCCCGCCGATGATGTTGTACATGATCGCCTCCGGTGAACAGAGCGGCGAGCTGGAAACCATGCTTGAACAGGCCGCAGTCAACCAGGAGCGGGAGTTTGATACCCAGGTGGGGCTGGCGTTGGGGCTGTTTGAGCCTGCTCTGGTGGTGATGATGGCGGGCGTGGTGCTGTTTATCGTCATCGCCATCCTCGAGCCGATGCTGCAACTGAACAATATGGTTGGAATGTAATTTACGGAGTTATCACATGAATTCGTTATCCCGCACACAAAAACCACGGGCAGGTTTTACCCTGCTGGAAGTGATGGTGGTGATTGTTATTCTTGGCGTTCTGGCAAGCCTGGTGGTGCCTAACCTGCTGGGCAACAAAGAAAAAGCGGACAGGCAAAAAGCCATCAGCGATATCGTGGCGCTGGAAAACGCGCTGGATATGTACCGACTGGATAACGGGCGTTATCCGACCACCGAGCAGGGGCTTGAGGCGCTGATCCAGCAACCGGCCAATATGGCGGATTCCCGCAACTACCGTCCAGGTGGATACATTAAACGACTGCCAAAAGATCCGTGGGGCAATGATTATCAGTATCTCAGCCCCGGTGAAAAAGGGATGTTTGATGTTTACACCTTAGGGGCGGATGGTCAGGAAAACGGGGAAGGCGCTGGCGCAGATATCGGTAACTGGAATTTGCAGGAGTTTCAGTAATCAGTGCCTGAACGCGGATTCACTCTTCTGGAAATCATGCTGGTGATTTTCCTTATCGGCCTTGCCAGTGTGGGCGTGGTACAGACGTTTGCGACCGATTCTGAATCGCCTGCGAAAAAAGCGGCGCAGGATTTTCTGACTCGCTTTGCGCAGTTTAAGGACAGGGCAGTGATCGAAGGGAAAACACTCGGTGTGTTAATCGACCCGCCAGGCTATCAGTTTATGCAGCGTCGTCAGGGGCAGTGGTTGCCCGTTTCTGCGACCCGGTTATCGGCACAGGTTACGGTGCCGAAACAGGTGCAGATGCTGTTACAACCCGGAAGTGATATCTGGCAGAAAGAGTATGCGCTGGAGCTGCAACGTCGTCGCCTGACGCTGCATGATATTGAACTGGAACTGCAAAAAGAGGCGAAAAAGAAGACGCCGCAGATCCGCTTCTCGCCTTTTGAACCCGCCACGCCGTTTACGCTGCGCTTCTACTCGGCGGCGCAAAACGCATGTTGGGCGGTAAAGCTGGCGCACGATGGCGCGTTATCCCTCAATCAATGTGATGAGAGGATGCCATGAAGCGCGGATTTACGTTGCTGGAAGTGATGCTCGCGCTGGCGATTTTTGCGCTGGCTGCCACGGCGGTACTACAGATTGCCAGCGGTGCGCTGAGTAATCAGCAGGTTCTTGAGGAGAAAACGGTAGCGGGCTGGGTAGCTGAAAACCAGACCGCACTGCTCTACCTGATGACCCGCGAACAACGGGCGGTCAGGCATCAGGGCGAGAGCGATATGGCAGGAAGCCGCTGGTACTGGCGAACTACACCGCTGAATACCGGTAACGCGCTGCTCCAGGCGGTGGATATTGAAGTCAGCCGTCATGAAGACTTTTCGTCGGTGATCCAGTCACGACGCGCCTGGTTTAGCGCCGTGGGAGGCCAACAGTGAGAAGGACTCGCGCTGGTTTCACGTTACTGGAAATGCTGGTGGCGATAGCCATTTTTGCTTCGCTGGCACTGATGGCGCAGCAGGTGACAAACGGCGTTACGCGCGTGAATAGCGCCGTCGCCGAACACGATCAAAAACTAAACCTCATGCAGCAAACGATGAGTTTTCTGACCCACGATCTGACACAAATGATGCCGCGCCCGGTAAGAGGCGAGCAGGGGCAGCGTGAACCAGCGTTACTGGCGGGCGCTGGCGTGCTGGCGTCTGAGAGTGAAGGGATGCGCTTTGTGCGTGGCGGTGTGGTTAATCCGTTGATGCGCCTGCCGCGCAGTAATCTGCTCACCGTCGGTTACCGCATTCATGACGGTTATCTCGAACGGTTAGCCTGGCCGCTGACCGATGCAGCAGGCAGTGTGAAGCCAACAACGCAAAAATTAATCCCGGCGGATTCGCTCCGTTTGCAGTTCTACGACGGCACGCGCTGGCAGGAGAGCTGGTCGTCAGGGCAGGCGATCCCTGTGGCGGTGCGCATGACCCTGCATTCGCCACAATGGGGCGAGATTGAACGCATCTGGTTGTTACGCGGGCCGCAATTATCATGATCACCTCACCACCAAAACGCGGAATGGCACTGGTCGTGGTGCTGATATTGCTGGCGGTCATAATGCTGGTAACCATCACGCTTTCCGGGCGGATGCAACAACAACTTGGGCGAACGCGCAGCCAGCAGGAGTACCAGCAGGCGCTGTGGTACAGCGCCAGTGCTGAAAGCCTTGCGCTGAGCGCGCTCAGTCTGAGCCTGAAAAATGAACAACGCGTGCATCTGGCACAGCCGTGGGCATCCGGCCCTCGTTTCTTCCCTCTGCCGCAGGGGCAAATTGCCGTCACCCTGCGCGACGCACAGGCCTGCTTTAACCTGAATGCCCTCGCTCAGCCGACGACGGCATCGCGTCCGCTCGCGGTACAACAGTTGATTGCCCTGATCTCGCGCCTTGATGTGCCTGCTTATCGAGCTGAACTGATAGCCGAAAGCCTGTGGGAGTTTATTGACGAGGATCGCAGCGTGCAGACGCGTCTGGGGCGTGAAGACAGCGAGTATCTCGCCCGTTCGGTGCCGTTCTATGCCGCGAATCAACCGCTGGCTGATATCAGCGAAATGCGCGTGGTGCAGGGAATGGACGCCGGACTCTATCAAAAACTGAAACCGCTGGTTTGTGCGCTGCCGATGACCCGCCAGCAAATCAACATCAACACATTAGCCGTCACGCAAAGCGTGATTCTTGAGGCGCTGTTTGACCCATGGTTAAGCCCTGTTCAGGCGCGGGCATTATTACAACAACGTCCGGCGAAGGGCTGGGAAGATGTCGATCAGTTTCTTGCGCAGCCGCTACTTGCTGACGTCGATGAGCGTACTAAAAAACAGCTAAAAACCGTCCTGAGCGTGGACAGCAATTACTTCTGGCTGCGTTCGGATATCACCGTGAATGAGATTGAACTGACGATGAACTCGTTAATTGTCCGCATGGGGCCACAACACTTTTCGGTTCTCTGGCATCAGACAGGAGAAAGTGAGTGAGTTCCATCCTTGAGATTTTTTTCCCGCTTTGCGCCACCGACCCCATCCGTTGGCAGCGCCGTACCGCCGACGTGGAGTGCGGTATCTGGCCTGACGTCGACAACGAACAGCTTCAGCAATGGCTGCAAACTGATGAGATTCGGCTCTACATTCCCGGCGAATGGATCAGCGTCTGGCAGGTTGAACTGCCTGATGTCGCCCGTAAGCAGATACCGACTATTCTGCCCGCCTTACTGGAAGAAGAGCTGAACCAGGATATCGATGAACTGCATTTCGCCCCGTTGAAAATCGACCAGCAACTGGCAACCGTGGCAGTGATTCACCAACAGCATATGCGCAACATTGCGCAGTGGTTGCAGGAAAACGGCATCACCCGCGCTACCGTCGCGCCGGACTGGATGTCCATTCCTTGTGGCTATATGGCTGGCGATGCGCAACGGGTTATCTGCCGCATCAATGAGTGCCGGGGATGGAGCGCCGGGCGGGCGCTGGCTCCGGTCATGTTACGCGCACAGCTCAATGAGCAGGATTTACCGCTTTCGTTGACCGTGGTCGGTATTGCGCCGGAAGTGCTATCTACATGGGCTGATGCGGACGCAGAACGCCTGACAATCACGGCACTGCCAGCCATTACCACATTCGGAGAACCAGAAGGGAACTTGCTAAGCGGCCAGTGGCAGCCTCGCGTCAGCTACCGAAAACAGTGGGCGCGCTGGCGGGTGATGATTCTGCCGATATTGCTGATTCTGGTTGCGCTGGTAGTGGAACGGGGCGTGACATTATGGAGCGTCAGCGAACAGGTGGCGCAAAGCCGCACCCAGGCGGAGAAACAGTTCTTAACGCTATTCCCGGAGCAGAAGCGGATTGTGAATTTACGCTCTCAGGTGACGATGGCGCTGAAAAAATATCGCCCACAGGCCGACGATACCCGGCTGCTCGCAGAATTGTCAGCGATCGCCAGTACCCTGAAATCAGCGTCACTTTCCGACATCGAGATGCGTGGTTTCACCTTTGATCAAAAACGCCAGACGCTTCACCTCCAGCTACGGGCTGCGAACTTTGCCAGTTTCGACAAACTGCGTAGCGCACTGGCGGCAGATTATGTTGTGCAACAGGACGCGTTACAGAAAGAGGGTGATGCGGTTTCCGGCGGCGTAACGTTGCGGAGGAAATAACATGTTACGCGATAAATTTATTCACTATTTTCAGCAATGGCGTGAGCGCCAGTTAAGCCGTGGTGAACACTGGCTGGCTCAACATCTCGCGGGGCGTTCGCCGCGCGAAAAGGGCATGTTACTGGCTGCGGCGGTGTTTCTGTTTAGCGCCGGATATTACGTCCTCATCTGGCAACCTTTGAGCGAACGGATTGAGCAACAGGAGACGATGCTGCAGCAACTGGTGGCGATGAACGCGCGACTGAAGAGCGCCGCGCCGGATATTATCGCAGCGCGAAAATCCGCCACAACAACGCCTGCGCAGGTATCGCGGGTCATTAGTGACAGTGCTTCGGCGCATTCAGTGGTCATTAAGCGGATAGCTGAGCGCGGGGAGAATATTCAGGTCTGGATAGATCCTGTGGTGTTTAATGACCTGCTGAACTGGTTAAACGCGCTGGATGAAAAGTATGCGCTGCGGGTGACACAAATTGATGTCAGCGCAGGTGAGAAGCCAGGGATGGTGAATGTGCAGCGACTGGAGTTGATAAGAGGATAAGTGTTCCAGTAAATTCCCTGTGAAATTCAGCCCGAAAGGTGAGTGTATAATCTTCTTATCCACTCACCGAATTGAATATTTTTGCAATAAGAAATATCCCATTCCTCTCATCACTGAATGTTCTGCAAAACAACAGATACGAGTTCTCTCCTGAAGCAGCCCAGCGTCCTATAAATATGCTTAAGTGTGGCAATACATCATGACCATTAATAGATGTAATGAATCATTGGGTGGCAATTGATAGGTCAAAACATATAGGATAATTCTTGTGTGATCTGTATTTTGTGTAGCCTGGAAATTACTAAAATTCCTGGAGACAATCAGAAAGGAAATTTTAAGTAAGTAAAATAATTTCCACAGAAACTATCCGTCGATTTGAAACAATGTCTGCTCAGGTATATCTACTGAGGGATAGTGCTGGCTGTAACACTGGTTAAAATAAACGCGCTAAATAATCAAGACATATATTTTAATCGACAACAATAATTGCTGCCGGAATTATTCCTGCGACTTAAATAACATTGTTTAAATGTGATGAATATCACAAATATGACCGCAAAGAGGGGGCTGAAGATATAAATAAGAAGTACACGAGTGAATTTTAAATAGGGAAATAGTTTCTCAGTAAACAATTAATTGGTAATAAATTCGTGCGTTCTGGTGTGAAACAGATTGCAGGTGTTGCTACGCATAAAATTTATATGTGGTGTTATAATCCAGTAGTTAACAGTAAAAGCAAAAATAATTTCTTGTGAAATTAACAACTCATTTTAAATAAGTGTGTTCCGGAGTAATCCAGAATGCATGGTGCTTTACGTCTTTTTTACCCATACAGGCTAAGCAAAAAGAGTTGCGCATAATTTCCTGAGAAATTAACTCTACATTCTAAAACGGCAAGTTTTCTGAAATGACCAGAAGACCGAATACATTCATGCCTGAAGAATGGATTAGAAGAAATAAGACGGAAATAGAACAATTTATCCCTGCGGAAATAATTTCTGCTGAAATTGTTTGCAGTTATTAAAAAGTCAAACCGTCTGAACGTATTTTATCCAATTACAAACAAGTATTACCTCCAGTGTATTGGTAGCTGTTAAGCCAAGGGCGGTAGCGTACCTGAAGAGATTAGGAGCACATCATCAAATGGCAAGAAGTGGATTTGAAGTCCAGAAAGTCACCGTAGAGGCATTATTTCTACGAGAAATACGAACACGTTTTGGTAAGTTTCGTCTGGGGTATTTGTGGGCGATTCTCGAACCCTCTGCGCATTTGCTGATACTGTTGGGCATTTTTGGTTACATTATGCACCGCACGATGCCAGACATCTCGTTCCCGGTGTTCTTACTTAATGGCCTGATTCCCTTTTTTATCTTTAGCAGTATCAGCAAACGTTCTGTCGGCGCTATTGAAGCGAACCAGGGGCTGTTTAATTATCGTCCAGTAAAACCCATCGATACGATCATTGCACGTGCACTGCTTGAGACACTGATTTACGTTGCTGTTTATATTCTGCTTATGCTCATTGTCAGGATGGCAGGCGAATATTTCGAGATAACAAATTTTTTACAACTTGTGGCTACCTGGAGTCTGCTGATCATACTTTCATGCAGCATTGGCTTAATATTCATGGTCGTTGGTAAAACCTTCCCCGAAATGCAAAAGGTTCTACCGATACTTCTTAAGCCCCTTTATTTCATCTCCTGCATCATGTTCCCTCTGCACTCAATTCCTAAGCAATATTGGTCTTATCTTCTCTGGAACCCATTAGTACATGTGGTGGAGTTAAGTCGCGAGGCCGTCATGCCTGGCTATATAAGCGAAGGTGTGAGTCTGAACTACCTGGCAATGTTTACATTGATAACCCTGTTCATTGGTCTGGCGTTATACCGAACTCGTGAGGAGGATATGCTGACATCATGATTAAGATTGAGAATTTGACGAAGTCATATCGCACGCCAACGGGGCGACACTATGTGTTTAAGGATTTAAACATCGAAATCCCTTCAGGAAAAAGCGTTGCCTTTATTGGTCGTAATGGTGCAGGTAAATCAACGTTACTGAGAATGATTGGTGGCATTGACCGCCCCGATAGCGGAAAGATCATCACCAATAAAACGATATCATGGCCAGTCGGCCTCGCTGGTGGATTTCAGGGAAGTTTAACCGGACGCGAAAACGTAAAATTTGTTGCGCGGTTATACGCGAAGCAAGAAGAACTGAAAGAGAAAATAGAGTTTGTTGAAGAATTTGCCGAACTCGGTAAGTACTTTGATATGCCGATCAAAACTTACTCATCTGGTATGCGATCGCGTTTAGGCTTTGGTTTAAGCATGGCCTTTAAGTTTGATTATTATATCGTCGATGAAGTAACCGCAGTCGGTGATGCCAGGTTTAAAGAGAAGTGCGCCCACTTATTTAAAGAAAGGCATAAAGAGTCTAGCTTTTTAATGGTTTCACATAGTTTGAATTCATTGAAAGAGTTTTGTGATGTGGCGATTGTGTTTAAAGACGATAATGCGGTTGGGTTTTTTGAGGATGTTCAGGAAGGGATAGAGGAGTATGTTGTAGAACAAAAAATATAATCATTAAGTATATTTATCATAAATCTGTATGTTTAAGAAAGAATGCTATTGCCTTTCTAATAAATTGCCTTTCGCGCCATGAATTATATGAATGTGTATATGAAATTATACATATCTAAAAAATGAGGAGATAAAATGAGTAAGCTAACTAAATTAATCACGAAACCGAGACTTTTTTTTAGAGATGCAAAAATAAATCGAAGTAATGCAGAGCCGTCTAAACAAGTTGCGAAAAAAAACATACCGACACAAAAAAAAGTGGAAAGTAAAAAAGAAAAAGTCGTAACCAAGCCCAAAATAAATAGTCTTGATCATTTTAATATATTAGATGACATCAGGGTCATTTTACATTCAGGAGAAAATTTTGATGCAGGGGTGGCACATTTAAAACCTTGGATTGCAGTATTGATGCGCACTAATGTTAAATTTCTAATATTAGTGCGTAATTTGAATTTATTTGAGTGGGTAAAGATGAACTTTCCGTGGACATATATATCCTATGCGAAAGGAGCTCAGGACATTGAAAATCTTTTAAATAAAATGCCGTATGCTAATACTGTTTTATATCCTTCAAGCACAGGAAATAATATACATCTTGTGCGGTTTAGTTATTTAAATCATATTTTTATTGGACATGGGGATAGCGATAAGGCCTCTAGTGCGCATAAGGGATTAAGGTTATATGATGAGATATGGACGGCAGGAGAAGCACATATTGATAGATTCCGCAACAGTGATTTTAATACCCAGCATATGATATTCAATAAAGTTGGTAGGCCAAACAGTAAAAAAATTATAGAAGCATGCCAATCAAATTGGAAAAAAAGAAACTATCGCGTACTTTATTTGCCCACATGGGAAGGTCATTTTGAAGAAAGCAACTATTCTTCTGCGTTGATTTCTGGAGGTATCATACAAACTGTTGCAAATAATCTCAAACTACATATCGATGCCAAATTTCACCATATAACGGGGTCACGAATTAGCGAGTTAAAGAACCTTGATGCTAATTTAGCACAATATAATTCTGATGAGGAAAACAGAGTTACTGTTATTCCACGAACTATTCCTGTTGATACAATTTTAGCTACTTATAACATATTCATTTGCGATATTTCTGCTGTCATCAGTGAATGTCTCGCTGGAAACGGACCAATATTTGTATATATTCCTCAAGATAGAGAGATTAATATCTCAAGTTCTAATATGGCTTATGGGGATTATTGTTATACTTTTTCTACACTTAATGAATTGGAAGAGAAACTAAGCTCTGTATTAGATGGGAATGACTATCTTGAGGATAAAAGAAAATTTGCTATGAATTACATTTTAGGTTATGAAGAAACTCTTAATGATAAGTTTGTTAAAGAAATAAAAAGAATTTATGAACAACCTCAAAAAATAACGCAACTTAAATGAAAGTGGGCATATTGATTAGTGAGCGCGGATAATTGCACTCACTAATACTGCTAAAAGCGTTAAAATTCTACACCATTTATGAATTCAAAAATTTTATCAAGCCAATATCTGTAATTTATTGTCTTTTTACTTATTATAGTTTTTAATTATAAGCTTAGGGTTGAAACATGAAGAATATCGCTGTGATTTTATCTGGAGGGACAGGTTCTCGTTTCGGAGGCACCCTACCAAAACAATTTACAAAACTAGCTGGTAAAGCTGTTATAGAGTATACTATAGATGCTTTTGAAAAATCTAATAATATTGATGAAATAATTATTGTATCTCAATCGGAGCATATGCATTTAACATGGGATATAATCAAAAAAAATAAATGGAAGAAAGTTGTTAAAGTCTTTGTTGGAGGTAAAGAGCGGTTTGATTCAACTTATTCAGCTCTTGTTGGATTAGAGGGGTATAGTCATGAATGTAATATTCTTATTCATGATGCAGTTCGACCATTGATAAATGAACACATCATAAATGACTGTATTTATGCTCTCAAAGAATTTGATGCTGTCGATGTTGTAATCCCTTCATCAGATACTTTAGTCGAAGTCTTTGATGATGAATGTATTTCCAATATACCCAATAGAGCTTTCATGCGTAGAGGGCAAACACCACAAGCTTTTAAACTTGGCACAATAAAAAAAGCTTACCAAAAAGCAATAAAAGAACAGAGATTCTCATTTACTTGTGACTGTGGTGTTGTTAGATCAATGATACCGGGGATTAGAGTTGCTACAGTTAAAGGAAATGAAGCTAATATAAAAATTACTCATCCTATAGATCTCTTTATTGCTGAAAAATTATTGCAAGAAGCAAATAAAATATCTTATAACCCTGAAGATGATTTGTCATTTTTAAAAAATAAGAATTTAGTGGTTTTTGGAGGGACAAGTGGTATTGGTTTAGAAATAAAAAATTCAGCAATTTTGCTGGGCGCAAATGTGGATGTTGCAAGTCGCTCTTATAATAATGTAGATATAACTGACAT
>NZ_PTRF01000019.1:0-87352 GCF_002965705.1 Escherichia sp. MOD1-EC6842
TTTATCGTCTTGCGACGTTAAGAATCCGTATCTTCGAGTGCCCACACAGATTGTCTGATAAATTGTTAAAGAGCAGTGCCGCTTCGCTTTTTCTCAGCGGCGCGGGGTGTGCATAATACGCTTTCCCGCTACAGAGTCAAGCATTTTTTTGCTTTCTCTGCCAGGATTCTCAGGAGAACCCCGCTGACCCGGCGGCGTGTTTGCCGTTGTTCCGTGTCAGTGGTGGCGCATTATAGGGAGTTATTCCGGCCTGACAAGCGAAAAATAAAAAAACTTTATCGTTCGCTCATTTTTCAAGCAAAACATCTTAAATATAGTCTTTTCCGTCTAACTTATAGACAAAAACGAGCCCCGAAGGGCTCGTTTTATCATTACTGGACGGCGACAATCCGGTCTTCATTAACTTCCAGGCGAATAACTTTACCCGGAACCAATTCACCAGATAGTATTTGCTGTGCCAGCGGGTTTTCGATCTGCTGCTGGATAGCACGTTTCAGAGGACGAGCACCATAGACCGGATCGTAACCGTTCTCGCTCAGCAGTTTCAGCGCCTCGTCAGAAATGTGGATTTCATAACCACGTTCTTCCAGACGTTTGTACAGACGTTTCAACTGAATCTGCGCAATCGACGCAATGTGCTGTTCACCCAGCGGATGGAAGACCACCACTTCATCGATACGGTTAATGAATTCCGGACGGAAGTTATGGCTCACCACACCGAGCACCAGCTCTTTCATGTGTGCATAATCCAGTTCACCAAAGCGTTCCTGAATCAAATCGGAACCGAGGTTAGAGGTCATTATGACCACCGTATTGCGGAAGTCGACCGTTCTCCCCTGCCCGTCAGTCAGACGCCCATCATCCAGTACCTGTAACAGAATGTTGAAAACATCCGGATGCGCTTTTTCCACTTCATCCAGCAGGATGACGGAATACGGACGACGACGCACCGCTTCGGTCAGGTAGCCACCTTCCTCATAACCGACATATCCCGGAGGCGCACCAACCAGACGAGACACCGAGTGTTTCTCCATAAACTCGGACATATCGATACGAACCATCGCCTCGTCGCTATCGAACATAAAGTTCGCCAGCGCCTTACAAAGTTCAGTTTTACCCACACCAGTTGGGCCGAGGAACAGGAATGAACCAATCGGGCGATTTGGATCCGCCAGCCCCGCACGGCTACGACGAATAGCGTTCGATACCGCATCAACCGCTTCGTTCTGACCAATAACGCGATGGTGCAGTTCTTGTTCCATACGCAGCAGTTTTTCGCGCTCGCTTTCCATCATGCGAGAAACAGGAATCCCCGTCCAACGCGCCAGCACTTCAGCAATTTCGGCGTCGGTCACTTTATTACGCAACAGACGCATAGTTTTGCCTTCCAGCTGCGTTGCGGCTTCCAGTTGTTTTTCGAGTTCCGGAATTTTGCCGTATTGCAGTTCAGACATCCGCGCCAGGTCACCTACACGGCGAGCCTGTTCAATAGCGATTTTCGCCTGTTCCAGTTCTGCTTTAATGGTCTGTGTACCAGAAAGCGATGCTTTCTCTGCTTTCCACTCTTCTTCTAACTCGGAGTACTGACGTTCTTTGTCGCTCAGTTCTTCGTTTAGCATATCCAGGCGTTTTTTACTGGCTTCATCAGACTCTTTCATTAACGCCTGTTGTTCCAGTTTGAGCTGGATGATACGACGATCGAGTCGGTCGAGTTCTTCTGGTTTTGAGTCAATCTGCATACGAATGCTGGATGCTGCTTCATCGATCAGGTCGATGGCTTTATCCGGCAGTTGACGGTCAGCAATGTAGCGATGAGACAACGTCGCCGCTGCAACAATTGCCGGGTCAGTAATTTGCACATGGTGGTGCAGTTCGTAACGTTCTTTCAGGCCACGCAGAATAGCAATGGTGTCTTCCACCGTTGGTTCGGCAACAAACACCTTCTGGAAACGACGTTCCAGCGCAGCATCTTTTTCGATGTACTGACGATATTCGTCCAGCGTTGTGGCACCTACACAGTGCAGCTCACCACGAGCCAGCGCCGGTTTCAGCATGTTCCCGGCATCCATTGCACCGTCCGCTTTACCCGCGCCAACCATAGTATGTAATTCGTCGATAAACAGGATGACATTGCCTTCCTGTTTAGCGAGATCGTTAAGCACGCCTTTTAAGCGTTCTTCAAACTCACCGCGATATTTCGCCCCTGCCACCAGCGCGCCCATATCCAGCGCCAGTACGCGGCGGCCTTTCAGCCCTTCCGGAACTTCACCATTGATAATACGCTGCGCCAGACCTTCAACGATGGCAGTTTTACCGACGCCAGGTTCACCAATCAGCACTGGGTTATTTTTAGTACGACGTTGCAGTACCTGAATGGTACGGCGAATTTCTTCATCACGACCAATCACCGGATCGAGTTTGCCCTGCTCGGCTCGTTCGGTGAGGTCAATGGTGTATTTTTTCAAAGCCTGACGTTGGTCTTCAGCTCCTTGATCGTTCACGCTTTCACCTCCACGCATTTGTTCAATCGCTTGAGTAATGTTGGCGGTGGTCGCCCCTGCTGCTTTCAGGATGTCGGCCAGCGTGCCGCGAGACTCAAGTGCCGCCAGAACGAACAGTTCTGACGAGATAAAGTTATCACCACGTTTTTGCGCCAGCTTGTCGCAAAGATTAAGAACGCGCACCAGATCCTGTGATGGCTGGACATCACCACCAGTACCTTCAACCTGCGGTAAACGATTTAATGCCTGATTGATATCTGTGCGCAACTGGCCAGCATTAATGCCAGCGGATGTTAATAAAGGACTAACCGAACCCCCTTCCTGATTCAGCAGGGCGCTCATTAAATGAAGTGGTTCGATGAATTGGTTGTCGTGCCCGAGTGCAAGTGATTGGGCATCGGCAAGAGCAAGCTGGAATTTATTAGTAAGACGATCCAGACGCATAACTCCTCCCATAACGGATCAAAGTTGCTACTGGAGATTAAATGAGGTCATCCCTCAATTATTCAAGGTTATTGACCAGATTAATGTGAAAAGAAAATCACGCGTACCGGATCGTCTTGATTCTTTAGGTTATATCAGCCAAATGAAACTTGCCATACGACCCGTAGTCTTGTCGCGACGATAAGAGAAGAAAGTCTCATTTTCCGTATATGTACAACGGTCGCCGCCGAAAATCTGCTCAACACCAACGCTCGCCAGACGCTGCCGGGCAAGCTGATAAATATCCGCCAGAAACTTATCACCATGCTGAATGAAAGCTGCGCTCGCTTTGGCGTCTACAGCCATAAACGCTTCACGAACCTCCGCCCCCACTTCAAACGCGCGTGGACCAATTGCCGGCCCTAACCAGGCGAGAATGTTTTCGGGATTATCAGCAAAACAGGAAACCGTCTCTTCCAGCACGCCAGCGCACAGTCCACGCCAGCCAGCATGAGCGGCGGCGACTTCCGTTCCCGCACGATTACAAAACAGCACGGGCAGGCAGTCGGCAGTCATCACAGCACAAACCGTACCGGGCGTGTGGCTATAAGAGGCATCCGCTCGTTTTGAAGCATAGGGTTCGCCAGTAAGCTTAAGCACATCTTTGCCGTGTACCTGCTCAAGCCAGACCGGTTTTGAAGGCAAATTGCCCGCAGCAAAAAGTCGCTTGCGATTCTCCTCAACGTGATCCGGGTTATCGCCACAATGGGCACCGAGGTTGAGCGAGTCATACGGCGGCAAGCTCACGCCGCCGATACGAGTAGAGCTACAGGCCGCAACACCTTTTGGCAGCGGCCACTGCGGGACAATCAGTTTACTCATAACCAGTCCACTTCATCCTTATGCTCTTCGAAATCGGCGCGCATCACCTCAATCAGCTCCACCATATCTTGTGGAATAGGCGCATGCCATTCCATTTCGATACCGGAGATTGGGTGATAAAGACGCAGCATGGTTGCATGTAGCGCCTGGCGGTCAAACTTACGCAGCGTGGAGATAAACGCTTCCGAAGCACCTTTTGGCGGACGCGGACGGCCACCATAAACCGGATCGCCCACCAGCGGATGAGTGATATGGGCCATATGCACGCGGATCTGGTGCGTACGTCCAGTTTCCAGACGCAACCGCAGACGCGTGTGCACACGGAAGTGTTCCATGATGCGATAGTGAGTCACCGCTGGTTTGCCCATTGGATGCACCGCCATATGGGTACGTTTGGTCGGGTGGCGACTGATTGGCTCGTCCACCGTGCCACCTGCGGTCATATGACCAATCGCCACCGCTTCGTACTCACGAGTAATTTCACGCCGTTGCAAAGATTCGACTAAACGCGTCTGAGCCGGAACGGTTTTTGCCACAACCATCAGGCCAGTAGTGTCTTTATCCAGACGATGGACAATGCCCGCACGCGGTACATCGGCAATGGGCGGATAATAATGAAGCAATGCATTCAGTACCGTGCCATCCGGGTTACCCGCGCCAGGATGTACCACCAGGTCGCGCGGTTTATTGATGACGATGATATCGTCATCTTCATAGACGATATCCAGCGGGATATCCTGCGGTTCAAAACGCGCTTCTTCTTCAATCTCAGCGTTGATGGCAACTTGCTCGCCACCCAATACTTTTTCTTTCGGCTTATCACAAACTTTGCCGTTAACCAGCACGCGCTGGTCGAGGATCCATTCTTTTATCCGCGAACGTGAATAATCCGGGAACATTTCGGCCAAAGCCTGATCTAAGCGTTGACCGAGTTGGTTTTCGGACACCGTTGCAGTGAGCTGTACTCGTTGTGCCATATATACTGCTTCTTCGTTTATCGTTGGGGTTTTACGGCTTTGCCGTTTAATATAGTGTGCTATTGTAGCTGGTCTTAACCGGGAGCAGGAACAGAGAATCTCCCGTATTACATTTTGAGGAAAGTCAAAACGTCATGACGCGCATGAAATATCTGGTGGCAGCCGCCACACTAAGCCTGTTTTTGGCGGGTTGCTCGGGGTCAAAGGAAGAAGTACCTGATAATCCGCCAAATGAAATTTACGCGACTGCACAACAAAAGCTGCAGGACGGTAACTGGAGACAGGCAATAACGCAACTGGAAGCGTTAGATAATCGCTATCCGTTTGGTCCGTATTCGCAGCAGGTGCAGCTGGATCTCATCTACGCCTACTATAAAAACGCCGATTTGCCGTTAGCACAGGCTGCCATCGATCGTTTTATTCGCCTCAACCCGACCCATCCGAATATCGATTATGTCATGTACATGCGTGGCCTGACCAATATGGCGCTGGATGACAGTGCGCTGCAAGGGTTCTTTGGCGTTGACCGTAGCGATCGCGATCCTCAACATGCACGAGCTGCGTTTAGTGACTTTTCCAAATTGGTTCGCGGCTATCCAAACAGTCAGTACACCACCGATGCCACCAAACGTCTGGTATTCCTGAAAGATCGTCTGGCGAAATATGAATACTCCGTTGCTGAGTACTATACAGAACGTGGTGCATGGGTTGCCGTCGTTAACCGTGTAGAAGGCATGTTGCGCGACTACCCGGATACCCAGGCTACGCGTGATGCGCTGCCGCTGATGGAAAATGCATACCGTCAGATGCAGATGAATGCGCAAGCTGAAAAAGTAGCGAAAATCATCGCCGCAAACAGCAGCAATACATAACAGAAATCTGAAACACAAAACGGCAGCCCTTGAGCTGCCGTTTTTTTATTCTGTCAGTTGTGAAACTGAAGCGATTTAGTCACTACCGATCTCATCAAATATGGCTCGCTTTGAGATATTCCTCAAGTAAAAAAACACCTCTTCCTGCGATTTCTCACAAAAAAGCCTCATTGACAAAAAGTGACAAAATTATGAGATTTCCATCACACATTTTGACATCAGGAACGGTATGCTGAATTCACCAAGACGGGAAGACAAGAGGTAAAATTTATGACAATGAACATTACCAGCAAACAAATGGAAATTACTCCGGCCATCCGCCAACATGTCGCAGACCGTCTCGCCAAACTGGAAAAATGGCAAACACATCTGATTAATCCACATATCATTTTGTCCAAAGAGCCACAAGGGTTCGTTGCTGACGCCACAATCAATACACCTAACGGCGTTCTGGTTGCCAGTGGTAAACATGAAGATATGTACACCGCAATTAACGAATTGATCAACAAGCTGGAACGGCAGCTCAATAAACTGCAGCACAAAGGCGAAGCACGTCGTGCCGCAACATCGGTGAAAGACGCCAACTTCGTCGAAGAAGTTGAAGAAGAGTAGTCCTTTATATTGAGTGTATCGCCAACGCGCCTTCGGGCGCGTTTTTTGTTGACAGCGTGAAAACAGTACAGGTACTGTACTTAAGTCGCTTAAGGAAACAAACATGAAACACACGCCGTTCTTCTTCGCATTCTTTTTTACCTTCCCCTGAATGGGAGGCGTTTCGTCGTGTGAAACAGAATGCGAAGACGAACAATAAGGCCTCCCAAACCGGGGGGCCTTTTTTATTGATAACAAAAAAGGCAACACTATGACATCGGAAAACCCATTACTGGCGCTGCGCGAGAAAATCAGCGCGCTGGATGAAAAATTACTGGCGTTACTGGCAGAGCGGCGTGAACTGGCTGTCGAGGTGGGAAAAGCCAAACTGCTCTCTCATCGCCCCGTGCGTGATATTGATCGTGAACGCGATTTACTGGAAAGATTAATTACGCTCGGTAAAACGCACCATCTGGACGCCCATTACATTACTCGCCTGTTCCAGCTCATCATTGAAGATTCCGTATTAACTCAGCAGGCACTGCTCCAGCAGCATCTCAATAAAATTAATCCACATTCAGCACGTATTGCTTTTCTCGGCCCTAAAGGTTCCTATTCACACCTTGCCGCACGTCAGTACGCTGCCCGCCATTTCGAACAATTTATTGAAAGCGGTTGCGCAAAATTTGCTGATATTTTTAATCAGGTGGAAACCGGTCAGGCCGACTATGCGGTAGTACCGATTGAGAATACCAGTTCAGGTGCCATAAACGACGTTTACGATCTACTACAACATACCAGCTTATCGATTGTTGGCGAGATGACGCTGACCATCGATCACTGCCTGCTGGTTTCTGGTACTACAGATTTATCAACCATCACCACAGTCTACAGCCATCCACAGCCGTTCCAGCAATGCAGTAAATTTCTTAATCGTTACCCGCACTGGAAGATTGAATATACCGAAAGTACGTCTGCGGCGATGGAAAAGGTTGCACAGGCAAAATCACCGCATGTTGCTGCACTGGGGAGCGAGGCAGGCGGCTCTTTGTACGGTTTACAGGTACTGGAACGTATTGAGGCAAATCAGCGACAAAACTTCACCCGATTTGTGGTGCTGGCACGTAAAGCGATTAACGTGTCTGACCAGGTTCCGGCAAAAACCACATTATTAATGGCGACCGGACAACAAGCTGGTGCACTGGTAGAAGCATTGCTGGTACTGCGTAACCATAATCTGATTATGACCCGTCTGGAATCACGCCCGATTCACGGTAATCCGTGGGAAGAGATGTTTTATCTGGATATTCAGGCCAATCTTGAATCAGCGGAAATGCAAAAAGCATTGAAAGAGTTAGGTGAAATTACCCGTTCGATGAAGGTATTAGGCTGTTACCCAAGTGAGAATGTAGTGCCTGTTGACCCAGCGTGATGAAATCGTGCCGGGTGATGCCTCCCCGGCACAAGATGACTACTGGCGACTGTCGTTCGCCTGACGCAATAACACGCGGCTTTCACTCTGGAAGCGTTGCGCATAATCGCCAAACCAGTTTTCCACCTTGCGGAAACTGTCGATAAACGCCTGCTTGTCCCCCTTCTCCAGCAGCTCAATTGCCTCGCCAAAACGCTTATAGTAACGCTTGATCAACGCCAGATTACGTTCTGACGACATAATGATGTCGGCATAAAGCTGCGGATCCTGAGCAAACAGTCGCCCGACCATCGCCAGCTCAAGGCGGTAAATGGGCGAAGAGAGCGCCAGAAGTTGCTCAAGCTGAACATTTTCTTCTGCCAGATGCAAACCATAAGCAAAAGTGGCAAAGTGGCGCAGTGCCTGAATAAACGCCATATTCTGATCGTGCTCGACGGCGCTAATCCGATGCAGCCGCGCGCCCCAAACCTGAATTTGCTCCAGAAACCATTGATATGCTTCCGGCTGGCGTCCATCACACCAGACCACCACCTGCTTCGCCAGACTGCCGCTGTCCGGGCCAAACATCGGGTGAAGTCCCAACACCGGACCATCATGTGCCGCCAGCATGGCCTGTAACGGTCCATTTTTCACCGATGCCAGATCGACCAGAATACAATCCTGCGGTAAAGGCGGTAATTTGGCGATAACCTGTTCGGTCACATGAATCGGCACACTGACAATCACCATTCCGGCATCGGCAACAATATCAGCTGCACGTTCCCAGTCATGTTGCTCCAGAATCCGCACCTGATAACCTGATAGGATCAGCATCTTCTCGAACAAGCGCCCCATCTGACCGCCACCACCGACGATAACCACCGGGCGCAACGTAGGGCAAAGCGTTTTAAAACCTTTGTCATTCTCGCTGGAGTAGGACTCCCGCATCACCCGACGCAGGATATCCTCAATAAGATCTGGCGGTACACCCAGGGCTTCCGCCTCAGCGCGACGCGAGGCCAGCATAGATGCCTCACGCTCCGGGACATAAATAGGCAGTCCAAAGCGGCTTTTCACCTCACCGACTTCGGCGACCAGTTCCAGACGCTTCGCTAATAAATTCAGCAGCTCTTTATCGACTTCATCAATTTGATCGCGTAACGCGGTCAACTCAGCAACCATAATAAACCTCTTAAGCCACGCGTGCCGTCAGCTGCCCGTTCAGATCCTGATGAATCTCACGCAGCAAGGCATCGGTCATTTCCCAACTGATGCAGGCATCGGTTACGGATACACCGTATTTCATTTCGCTGCGCGGTTGCTCGGAAGACTGATTGCCTTCGTGGATGTTACTTTCGATCATCAGACCAATAATTGAGCGATTACCGTCTTTAATCTGGGCAACCACGGACTCTGCCACCGCAGGCTGACGGCGATAATCTTTATTGGAATTACCGTGACTGCAATCTACCATCAGAGACGGACGCAGTCCCGCCTGTTCCATCTCTTTTTCACATTGCGCGACATCTGCAGGGCTGTAGTTCGGCGCTTTACCGCCACGCAGGATCACATGTCCGTCCGGATTCCCCTGAGTTTGTAGCAACGCAACCTGCCCTGCCTGGTTAATACCAACAAAACGGTGTGGCTGGGCAGCAGCGCGCATGGCGTTAATTGCCGTTGCCAGACTGCCATCGGTGCCGTTTTTAAAACCAACCGGCATAGACAGCCCGGATGCCATTTCACGGTGCGTTTGCGATTCCGTGGTACGAGCACCAATTGCCGACCAGCTAAACAAATCGCCCAGGTATTGCGGGCTATTTGGATCTAACGCTTCCGTCGCCAGCGGAAGCCCCATGCTCACCAGTTCAAGCAGCAATTTACGCGCGATTTGCAGGCCGGCTTCGACGTCAAAAGAGCCATCCATATGAGGATCGTTAATTAACCCTTTCCAGCCGACAGTCGTACGGGGTTTTTCAAAATAGACGCGCATCACCAGATAGAGGCTATCGCTGACCTCTGCGGCAAGGGCCTTAAATCGACGAGCGTATTCCAGAGCGGTTTCAGGATCATGAATGGAACAAGGACCACACACCACCAACAGACGAGGATCGCGCCCGGCGATAATATCTGAAATAGTTTTACGCGAATCAGCAATCTGGGCTTCTTGTTGCTGGCTTAATGGAAAAGCGGCCTTCAACTGTTCCGGGGTCATCAGAACCTGTTCGTCGGTAATGTGTACGTTATTCAGCGCGTCTTTTTGCATGATGGCGATCCTGTTTATGCTCGTTTGCGATAGTTGATCCTCAATGAGGATGACGTAACGATAACACAGCTAGTAAAGATTTCAATCCAAATTACGTAAATATTACTTTACACATGCAATTTTAATAAGCTACAAGCCACAAAATTCGTATAAATAAATTTACACCATCATTAAAAACAATCCGCTATGCTTTGAAAAAAGGAGAGAAAATGATGAAAAAATTTATCGGTTCCTTATTGGCTTTGGTGGTTAGTGGTTGCCAGATTGATCCTTATACTCACGCGCCAAACTTAACCAGCACCGACTGGTATGATGTTGGTATGGAAGATGCTATATCTGGCATTGCCATAAAAGATCGCGATACATTTAGCGATTCACAGGCTGATCGGGGGGTATACCTTAAAGGATATGCCGAAGGACAAAAGAAAACCTGCCAAATCGATTTTACTTATGCCAGAGGGCTTTCCGGTAAAAGTTTCCCTGCCAGCTGCAACAATGTTGAAAATGCCAACCAACTACATGAAGCATGGCAAAAAGGGGCAGATGAAAATGCCAGCACGATGCGATTGAATTAACTGGAGCGCCTCAATAAATTAATCATAAGATTTAACTCATTCAAACTTTAATTCTCATCGTGATGACGCCCGCATAAAAGAATGATATTTTAATGAGCATTCTGAAAAAATTATCGATGCATTTCGAGCGACGGTGGTGAGGATCCCTGAATGCGTTTTTCCCACCGGTTATTTTTACTGCTGATGCCCCTCCTGGCGAGTGCACCATTACTCGCTCAGGAAACCACTAACGCCGCGAAAAATGTGCGTCTGATGGTTTCCGGTATTGTCAGCTACACTCGTTGGCCAGCGTTATCTGGCCCGCCAAAGCTATGTATTTTTTCATCTTCACGTTTTAGTACCGCCCTACAAGATAATGGCGCGACTTCTTTACCTTATCTGCCCGTCATCATTCACAGCAAACAAGAAGCACTGATTTCAGACTGCAATGGTTTTTATTTTGGCAACGAATCACCGACATTCCAGATAGAATTAATCAAACAATATCCGTCTAAGGCGTTATTATTAATTGCCGAACAAAATGCAGAGTGCATTATTGGCAGCGCCTTTTGTCTGATTATCAACAATAATGATGTCAGATTTGCCGTCAACCTGGATGCCTTATCGCGTAGTGGTGTAAAGGTCAACCCGGATGTCTTAATGCTCGCTCGGAAGAAAAAAGATGGATAACGATAATTCTCTTAATAAGCGACCAACGTTTAAAAGAGCATTACGCAACATCAGCATGACCAGCATCTTTATCACCATGACGCTGATCTGGCTGCTGCTTTCCGTGACGTCGGTACTGACACTGAAACAATACGCACAAAAAAACCTGGCGCTCACCGCAGCAACCATGACTTATAGTCTGGAAGCAGCGGTCGTTTTTGCCGATGGTTCGGCAGCGACAGAAACCCTGGCCGCACTAGGGCAGCAAGGTCAATTTTCAACCGCTGAAGTACGTGATAATCAGCAAAATATCATTGCATCCTGGCGCTACACAGCCAGAGAACCGGGAGATAGATTCAGCAATTTCATTAGCCACTGGCTCTTTCCCGCACCGGTAATTCAGCCCATTCGCCACAACGGAAAAATCATCGGCGAAGTTCAGTTAACCGCTCGCGACAGTTCAATCAGCCATTTCATCTGGTTTTCACTCGCTGTGCTTACCGGTTGTATTCTGCTGGCATCAGGCATTGCAATCACCCTCACCCGCCATTTGCATAACGGACTGGTGGAGGCGCTAAAAAACATTACTGATGTAGTTCATGATGTGCGATCCAACCGCAATTTTTCCCGACGAGTTTCGGAAGAGCGTATCGAAGAATTTCACCGCTTTGCTCTCGACTTCAATAGTCTGCTGGATGAAATGGAAGAGTGGCAGCTTCGTTTACAGGCAAAAAATGCGCAACTCTTACGTACTGCCCTGCATGATCCGTTAACCGGCCTGGCTAACCGCGCTGCATTCCGCAACTGCATCAATACGTTAATGAGTGATTCTGCCGTTCGGGAAACCTCAGCCTTACTTTTTCTTGATGGCGATAATTTTAAATATATCAATGACACATGGGGTCACGCGACGGGTGATCAGGTCTTGATCGAGATAGCAACACGGTTAATGGAATTTAGCGGGAAACGGCATCAAGCGTACCGTATAGGAGGCGATGAGTTCGCCATGATTCTGTATGGCGTACTGTCAGAATATGAAGTACAGCGTATTTGTACTGCTCTCACACAAACCTTTCATCGCCCATTCGATCTCCATAACGGTCACCAGACCAGTATGACCTTAAGTATTGGATACGCTCTGACTCGCGAACACGCTTCTGCGGAAAAATTACAAGAGCTTGCCGATCGTAATATGTATCAGGCCAAACATCAGCGCGCCGAAAAGCTGGTGAAATAACAAGGAAATATCTACATGATAAAGCAACTGGTAGCACCTCTGGTTTTCTCCACTCTGATACTGGCTGGTTGCCAGACTCCACAAGGCAAATTTACCCCAGAGCAAGTCGCTGCTATGCAGTCTTATGGTTTTACTGAATCTGCCGGTGACTGGTCGCTTGGCTTATCCGACACTATTCTGTTTGCTAAAAATGACTACAAACTGCTTCCGGAAAGTCAGCAACAAATCCAGACTATGGCGGCAAAACTGACCTCTACCGGGCTAACACATGCCCGTATGGATGGTCATACCGATAACTATGGTGAAGATAGCTACAACGAAGCCTTATCACTGAAGCGAGCGAATGTCGTCGCCGATGCCTGGGCCGAGGGTGGACAGATTCCGCGCAGCAATCTCACCACTCAGGGTTTAGGGAAAAAATATCCTATTGCCAGCAACAAGACAGCACAGGGCCGGGCTGAAAACCGCCGCGTTGCGGTGGTAATTAGTGCGCCTTAAATACAATTTCAGTAGATAAAAAAAGGGCCAGCCAATTGGCCAGCCCTTCTTAACAGGATGTCGCTTAAGCGAAATCTTAGTTGAGGCGCTCTTTGATACGAGCAGCCTTACCAGTACGCTCACGCAGGTAGTACAGTTTAGCTTTACGAACAGCACCACGACGTTTGACAGAAATGCTGTCAACTACCGGAGAGTGAGTCTGGAAGACACGCTCAACGCCTTCGCCGTTGGAAATTTTACGAACAGTGAATGCAGAGTGCAGACCGCGGTTACGAATAGCGATAACCACGCCCTCGAATGCCTGCAGACGTTTTTTGGAACCTTCAACAACCCATACTTTCACTTCCACGGTATCACCCGGACGGAAGGAAGGTACGTCCTGCTTCATCTGCTCTTGTTCAAGTTGCTTAATAATGTTGCTCATAATTTAATCTCTTATCCTGGGTAAACTGATATCTCGGGGGCTTACGCCATCCCATCATGTTTATGTTGCTGTTGTGCGTGTTCCTTTTTGAACTCCGCCAGCAACCTTGCTTGCTCTTCAGTCAGAGCCAGGTTTTCCAGAAGTTCAGGTCTTCTAAGCCAGGTACGGCCCAGCGACTGTTTCAAACGCCAGCGACGTATCTCGGCATGGTTTCCCGACAGTAACACTGACGGAACTTCCATCCCTTCTAACACCTCAGGCCGCGTATAGTGCGGGCAATCCAGCAATCCTTCAGCAAAGGAATCTTCCGTTGCCGAGGCTTCATGTCCCAGTACCCCCGGAATAAACCGGGAAACGGAGTCAATCAGCGTCATTGCTGGTAACTCACCACCGCTGAGAACGTAATCGCCGATTGACCATTCTTCGTCAATTTCGGTTTGGATCACGCGCTCATCTATACCTTCGTAGCGACCGCACACCAAAATCAATTTTTGATTCGTTGCCAGTTCGCTGACGCCCGCTTGATCAAGCTTGCGCCCCTGTGGTGACAGATAGATCACCTTAGCGCCTTCACCCGCCGCGCTTTTTGCTGCATGAATGGCGTCCCGTAAAGGTTGCACCATCATTAACATCCCCGGTCCGCCGCCGTAAGGACGATCGTCCACGGTACGGTGCCGGTCATGCGTGAAGTCACGTGGACTCCAGCTCTGGATGCTCAGCAGGCCATTTTTCACTGCCCGGCCAGTTACCCCGTAATCGGTAATTGCGCGGAACATTTCAGGAAACAGGCTAATTATGCCAATCCACATAGCGCCGTCTTTTACCGTTTATCCGGTGGTTTAAAAACCAGGATCCCAATCTACTTCGATTGAACGAGTAGTGAGATCGACTTTCTTGATAACCTGCCCATCGAGGAACGGTACGAGACGTTCCTTGATACCAAACGCATCTTTCAGGTTTGCCTTAATGACGAGAACGTCATTAGATCCGGTTTCCATCATGTCGACGACTTTACCGAGATCGTAGCCTTCAGTGGTCACTACCTGACAGCCCATCAGGTCTTTCCAGTAGTAGTCACCCTCTTCAAGCTGAGGCAGCTGCGATGAATCCACGACAATTTCACAGTTCGTCAGCAGGTTCGCCGCATCACGATCGTCAACACCTTTCAGCTTGATGATCATGTCCTGATTGTGGTGCTTCCAGCTTTCCAGCTGGACTTGCTGCCACTGACCCGCCTTCTGGATAAACCAGGGCTGATAGTCAAAAATGCTTTCGGCGTCTTCGGTGGAAGAAAACACTCTGAGCCACCCACGAATACCGTAAGACGAACCCATTTTTCCCAAAACGATGGGATCAACAGGTGCTTGCGCGGTGAGTTGTTTGCTCATCATGACCACCGTGACAGATTAAGCTGCTTTGTTTACTTCTTTGATCAGCGCAGCAACGCGATCAGAAATAGTTGCGCCCTGGCCAACCCAGTGAGCGATGCGATCCAGATCCAGGCGAGTGCCTTCTTCTTTTTCGCTAGCGATTGGGTTGAAGAAACCAACGCGCTCGATGAAGCGACCGTTGCGTGCATTACGGCTGTCAGCGACAACAACCTGGTAGAACGGACGCTTTTTAGCGCCGTGACGTGCTAAACGAATAGTTACCATAACATCCTCTTGTGTGAATAAAACAACCGGACCCCATCGAGGAACGGAGTCCGGTGTCATATTAAAAGCCCGAAAATTTTACTCATTTTTGCAGAAATTGCAACCAACAGTTGCTAACCCGGCATTAAAAGGCCGCTGGCGGCGCAGCCAGTTTGGTGCCGGAGTGCGCGCAGTCACCGGAGCGTACCCCAGTACGTGAGGATGACGAGCATACCCCGGTGCCAAAATGGCAAATAAGCCAGGCCGATTAGCGGCCTGGGAAGCCTGGGGGCATCATACCCTTCATGCTTCTCATCATCTTCGCCATTCCGCCCTTCTTCATTTTCTTCATCATGCGCTGCATGTCGTCGAACTGCTTCAGAAGACGGTTAACGTCCTGCACCTGCATACCGCAACCGGCAGCGATACGGCGTTTACGCGAACCTTTGATGATTTCTGGCTTAGCGCGCTCTTTCATCGTCATCGAGTTGATGATGGCTTCCATACGCACCAGCACTTTATCGTCCATCTGGGACTTCACGTTATCCGGGATCTGCCCCATGCCCGGCAGCTTGCCCATCAGGCTGGCCATGCCGCCCATATTTTTCATCTGGCGCAACTGCTCAAGGAAATCGTTGAGATCGAAGCCATCGCCTTTTTTCAGCTTGCTGGCTAATTTCTCAGCCTGCGCGCGGTCAACTTTGCTTTCGATATCTTCGATCAGCGACAGAACATCGCCCATGCCGAGAATGCGTGAAGCGATACGATCCGGGTGGAACGGCTCCAGCGCCTCTGTTTTCTCGCCAACACCGAGGAACTTGATGGGCTTGCCGGTAATATGGCGAATAGAAAGCGCCGCACCGCCACGCGCATCGCCGTCCACTTTAGTCAACACTACGCCGGTAAGCGGTAACGCTTCATTGAACGCTTTTGCCGTATTGGCGGCATCCTGACCGGTCATGGCGTCAACCACAAACAGGGTTTCAACCGGGTTAATCGACGCATGGACCTGTTTGATCTCATCCATCATCGCTTCGTCAACGTGCAGACGACCGGCGGTATCCACCAGCAGCACGTCGTAGAATTTCAGTTTGGCTTCTTTCAGCGCCGCATTAACAATATCAACCGGCTTCTGACCAACATCTGAAGGGAAGAAATCGACGCCTACCTGTTCGGCCAGCGTCTCAAGCTGTTTGATTGCCGCCGGGCGATAAACGTCGGCAGAAACCACCAGCACTTTCTTCTTGTGCTTCTCGCGCAGGAACTTACCGAGTTTACCCACGCTGGTTGTTTTACCGGCACCTTGCAGGCCCGCCATCAGCACCACCGCAGGCGGTTGCGCAGCCAGGTTCAGGGTCTGGTTCTCTTCGCCCATCGCCGCAACCAACTCGTTACGGACGATTTTGACGAACTCCTGCCCCGGCGTCAGGCTTTTATTAACTTCATGACCAACCGCTTTCTCTTTTACGCGATTGATAAACTCACGCACTACCGGCAGAGCGACGTCCGCCTCCAACAGCGCCATGCGCACTTCGCGCAGCGTATCTTTAACGTTGTCTTCAGTAAGGCGTCCACGGCCACTGATATTGCGCAGCGTGCGCGACAAACGATCGGTTAAATTATCAAACATTGTCTCTCGCCTGGGGTGGAAACGGTTGGCCGCAATCGCGACACATCATCTGTATTTTGCCGCAGTATAACATGAAGGCGTCTTTGTTGTTATGCAACGGTTGGAGCAGCGTTCACCTGACGCTATACTGCTTTTCTTTCTCATTGCTCAAACTGTCGACATCACTATGCCCGTTTTTGCTCTGCTCGCGCTCGTCGCCTACTCCGTCAGTCTCGCGCTGATTGTTCCCGGTCTGCTGCAAAAAAACGGCGGCTGGCGGCGAATGGCTATTATTTCTGCGGTCATCGCGCTGGTCTGCCACGCTATCGCTCTTGAAGCCCGCATTTTGCCTGGCGGCGATAGCGGACAAAACCTTAGCCTGTTGAATGTCGGTTCGCTGGTCAGCCTGATGATTTGTACGGTAATGACCATCGTGGCCTCACGCAACCGTGGCTGGCTGCTGTTGCCGATTGTTTATGCCTTTGCGCTCATCAATCTGGCGCTGGCGACCTTCATGCCCAATGAATACATCACTCATCTGGAAGCAACGCCAGGAATGCTGGTGCACATTGGCTTATCGCTCTTTTCCTATGCCACGCTAATTATTGCCGCCCTGTACGCGTTGCAACTGGCATGGATTGATTATCAACTGAAGAACAAGAAGCTGGCATTCAATCAGGAAATGCCGCCGCTGATGAGTATTGAGCGTAAAATGTTCCACATTACGCAAATTGGCGTGGTGCTGTTAACGCTCACTCTTTGTACCGGCCTGTTCTACATGCACAACTTATTTAGCATGGAAAATATTGACAAGGCCGTGCTCTCTATTGTGGCGTGGTTTGTCTATATTGTGCTGCTGTGGGGGCATTATCATGAAGGATGGCGTGGGCGCCGCGTCGTTTGGTTTAACGTTGCAGGAGCGGTCATCCTTACACTGGCCTACTTTGGCAGCCGAATTGTCCAGCAGTTAATCAGCTAAAACCAGAAAAGGAGTTTCCCCTGGAACATATCTCTACTACCACGTTGATCATAATTCTGATCATCATGGTGGTCATTTCAGCCTATTTTTCCGGCTCCGAAACCGGAATGATGACACTCAACCGCTATCGTCTGCGGCATATGGCGAAGCAGGGTAATCGTTCGGCTAAACGGGTCGAAAAATTACTACGCAAGCCAGACCGCCTGATAAGCCTGGTGTTAATCGGCAATAACCTGGTCAATATTCTTGCCTCCGCGCTCGGCACTATTGTTGGGATGCGCTTGTACGGCGATGCGGGTGTGGCAATTGCGACTGGCGTACTGACCTTCGTAGTGCTGGTTTTTGCCGAAGTATTGCCGAAAACCATTGCCGCGCTGTACCCGGAAAAAGTCGCCTATCCGAGTAGTTTTCTGTTAGCTCCGCTGCAAATTTTGATGATGCCGCTGGTCTGGTTGCTGAACGCGATCACCCGCATGTTAATGCGCATGATGGGCATCAAAACCGATATCGTGGTTAGCGGCTCTTTGAGTAAAGAAGAGTTGCGCACCATTGTGCACGAATCGCGGTCACAAATTTCCCGTCGTAACCAGGATATGCTGCTGTCGGTACTCGATCTGGAAAAAATGACCGTTGATGACATCATGGTGCCGCGCAGTGAAATTATCGGTATTGATATCAACGATGACTGGAAATCGATTCTCCGTCAGCTCTCCCACTCTCCTCACGGGCGCATAGTGCTGTACCGCGACTCGCTGGACGACGCTATCAGCATGTTGCGTGTGCGTGAAGCCTGGCGGCTCATGTCGGAGAAAAAAGAGTTCACTAAAGAAACTATGCTGCGCGCTGCGGACGAAATCTATTTTGTGCCGGAAGGCACGCCGCTCAGTACCCAATTAGTTAAATTTCAACGCAATAAAAAGAAAGTCGGCCTGGTTGTCAACGAATACGGCGATATTCAGGGGCTGGTGACGGTTGAAGATATTCTGGAAGAGATTGTCGGCGATTTCACCACGTCGATGTCGCCAACGCTTGCCGAAGAAGTCACTCCGCAAAACGACGGTTCGGTGATTATTGATGGCACCGCCAACGTGCGAGAAATCAACAAAGCCTTTAACTGGCATCTGCCGGAAGACGATGCACGCACGGTTAATGGCGTCATTCTGGAAGCACTGGAAGAGATTCCTGTCGCAGGCACTCGCGTGCGTATTGGCGAGTACGATATCGATATTCTCGACGTACAGGACAATATGATTAAGCAGGTAAAAGTTTTTCCTGTGAAACCGCTGCGCGAGAGTGTGGCGGAGTAACGAAAACGGCCCAGCATTCACATGCCGGGCCGTAATTTATTACGAAAACAGTAATTAAGCTTTTGCTTTCGCTACAGTAACCATCGCCGCGCGAATCGTACGACCGTTCAGCGTATAACCTTTCTGCATAATGCCCAGTACGTTACCCGGCGCTACATCATCAGATTCCACCATTGCGATAGCCTGATGCACATTCGGGTCCAGCGGCACGTTAGTTTCGGCAATCACATCAACGCCAAACTTACGTACTACATCCAGCATCGACTTCAGCGTCAGCTCAATGCCTTCAACCATCGCAGACATATCCGGATTAGCTTTATCAGCCACTTCCAGCGCGCGATCCAGACTATCAATCACCGGCAGCAATTCGTTGATGAATTTTTCCAGCGCGAATTTATGCGCTTTTTCGATATCCAGTTCAGTACGACGACGCAGGTTTTCCATTTCCGCTTTTACGCGCAAAATGCCGTCACGTTCACGGGTCTGAGCCTCAGCCAACTGAGCTTCGAGATTCGCAATTTTTTCATCGCGCGGATCCACCTGCTCAGCAGAAGCGTCTGGCTCAACTGCCTCAATCTCTTCGTGCTGATCCATGATAATTTCTTCCGGGGCTTGCCCCTCAGGCGTTTTCTGTTCTTTACTACTCATGAATTTCTCCGCGTTTTTTTCGCATTCATCTCGCTAACTTCGCTTATTATGGGGATCAGTTTCAGGGTTTCAAGGGAAGCACTCACATTGTCATCAATCTTCGCAACAAGGACCTCGGAAAAATGAATAATCATTTCAAGTGTATTGGCATTGTGGGACACCCACGGCACCCTACTGCACTGACAACACATGAAATGCTCTACCGCTGGCTGTGCACAAAAGGTTACGAGGTCATCGTCGAGCAGCAAATCGCTCACGAACTACAACTGAAGAATGTGAAAACTGGTACGCTCGCGGAGATTGGGCAACTGGCTGATCTCGCGGTAGTCGTTGGTGGCGACGGTAATATGCTGGGCGCGGCGCGCACGCTCGCCCGTTACGATATTAAAGTTATTGGAATCAACCGTGGCAACCTGGGTTTCCTGACTGACCTTGATCCCGATAACGCCCAGCAACAATTAGCCGATGTGCTGGAAGGTCATTACATCAGCGAGAAACGTTTTTTGCTGGAAGCGCAGGTCTGTCAGCAAGATTGCCAGAAACGCATCAGCACCGCGATTAATGAAGTGGTACTACATCCTGGCAAAGTGGCGCATATGATTGAGTTCGAAGTGTACATCGACGAGATCTTTGCGTTTTCTCAGCGATCTGATGGACTGATTATTTCGACACCTACAGGCTCTACCGCCTATTCTCTGTCGGCGGGTGGCCCAATTCTGACCCCCTCTCTGGATGCGATTACCCTGGTGCCCATGTTCCCGCATACGTTGTCAGCGCGACCACTGGTCATAAACAGCAGCAGCACGATCCGCCTGCGTTTTTCGCATCGACGTAACGACCTGGAAATCAGTTGTGACAGTCAGATAGCACTGCCGATTCAGGAAGGTGAAGATGTCCTGATTCGTCGCTGTGATTACCATCTGAATCTAATTCATCCGAAAGATTACAGCTATTTCAATACATTAAGTACCAAACTCGGCTGGTCAAAAAAATTATTCTAATTTTATGCCAGCCTCTTTACTGTATATAAAACCAGTTTATACTGTACACAATAACAGTAATGGTTTTTCATACAGGAAAACAACTATGTTGGCACAACTGACCATCAGCAATTTTGCTATCGTTCGTGAGCTTGAGATTGATTTTCACAGCGGCATGACCGTAATAACCGGCGAGACCGGCGCGGGTAAATCTATTGCGATAGATGCTCTCGGCCTGTGTCTCGGTGGTCGCGCTGAAGCCGACATGGTGCGTACCGGCGCTGCCCGCGCTGATTTGTGCGCCCGTTTTTCTCTAAAAGATACGCCCGCAGCACTGCACTGGCTGGAAGAAAACCAACTGGAAGATGGCCACGAATGCCTGCTTCGTCGTGTTATCAGTAGTGATGGCCGCTCTCGTGGTTTTATCAACGGTACGGCTGTTCCGCTGTCTCAGCTACGCGAACTGGGTCAGTTGCTGATTCAGATCCATGGTCAACACGCTCATCAGTTACTCACCAAACCTGAGCATCAGAAATTCCTGCTTGATGGCTACGCCAATGAAACGTCTCTGCTCCAGGAAATGACCGCACGTTATCAGTTGTGGCATCAAAGCTGCCGTGACCTCGCGCATCATCAACAGTTAAGTCAGGAACGCGCTGCCCGTGCGGAACTGCTGCAATACCAATTAAAAGAACTTAACGAATTTAATCCGCAGCCCGGAGAGTTTGAGCAAATCGACGAAGAGTACAAACGTCTGGCGAACAGCGGTCAATTGCTGACCACCAGCCAGAATGCATTGGCATTAATGGCCGACGGTGAAGACGCAAACCTGCAAAGTCAGCTTTACACGGCTAAACAACTGGTGAGCGAATTGATTGGCATGGACAGCAAACTGTCCGGCGTACTTGATATGCTGGAAGAAGCTACCATCCAGATTGCTGAAGCCAGCGACGAACTGCGCCACTACTGCGATCGTCTGGATCTCGATCCCAACCGACTGTTTGAACTTGAACAGCGCATCTCAAAACAGATTTCGCTGGCACGTAAACATCACGTCAGCCCTGAGGCATTACCACAGTATTACCAGTCGCTACTGGAAGAACAGCAGCAACTGGACGATCAGGCCGACTCACAAGAAACGCTCGCGCTGGCGGTAACGAAACATCATCAGCAGGCACTGGAAACCGCGCGCGCATTACACCAACAACGCCAGCAATATGCAGAAGAACTTGCACAGCTGATCACCGACAGTATGCATGCGCTCTCAATGCCGCATGGCCAGTTTACGATTGATGTTAAATTTGACGAACATCACCTGGGCACTGACGGCGCTGATCGTATTGAGTTTCGGGTAACCACCAACCCAGGTCAGCCAATGCAGCCTATTGCCAAAGTCGCCTCCGGTGGTGAATTGTCCCGTATCGCACTGGCAATTCAGGTCATCACCGCGCGTAAAATGGAAACCCCGGCGCTTATTTTCGATGAAGTGGATGTGGGGATTAGCGGTCCGACAGCGGCAGTTGTCGGCAAACTGCTACGTCAGCTTGGTGAATCAACCCAGGTGATGTGTGTTACCCACCTGCCACAAGTCGCAGGATGCGGTCATCAACACTATTTTGTCAGCAAAGAAACCGATGGTTCGATGACCGAAACGCATATGCAATCCCTGGATAAAAAGGCGCGGTTACAAGAGCTGGCGCGCCTACTTGGCGGCAGTGAAGTCACACGCAACACGCTGGCGAACGCGAAAGAACTACTGGCAGCGTAAACTTTTTTCCTGCTTCACGGTCAGAATAAACAGCAAAACGCCGTAAGACCGGAAAGCAAAAGGTTTTAAAGTGATGAAAGGTCTATTATCATCGGCATATTACAGATGAGCCACGTACTGCTCGGGCCCGAAAAGGAATCAAATCACTATGCGCTGTAAAACGCTGACTGCTGCAGCAGCAGTACTATTGATGTTGACCGCAGGCTGTTCCACTCTGGAGCGAGTGGTTTACCGTCCTGACATCAACCAGGGGAACTATCTGACCGCTAACGACGTGTCCAAAATACGCGTTGGCATGACGCAACAACAAGTTGCGTACGCATTGGGTACACCGCTGATGTCCGATCCATTTGGTACGAATACCTGGTTCTATGTCTTCCGCCAGCAACCAGGCCATGAAGGTGTAACGCAGCAAACTCTGACGCTGACCTTTAACAGCAGCGGTGTGTTGACCAATATTGATAACAAACCTGCGCTGAGTGGCAACGAATAAAACTTGCTGTTTATAGCGATTAAAAAAGGTGCTCAGTGAGCACCTTTTTTCTGCCTGCTATTTATTCGCCGATTTTTCTGCGCGCTGTCTACGAAGCTCTTTCGGATCGGCAATCAGTGGTCGATAAATCTCTACACGATCGCCCTCGCGCACGATATCGCTCAGTTTTGCCGGACGACTGTAAATGCCGACTTTATTTTTAGTTAAATCGATATCTGTACGCAATTCCAGCAAACCACTTGCGCGAATTGCCTCTTCAACCGTCGCGCCCTCCAGCAATGTTACACGCTGCAAATACTGCTTCTCTGGTAACGCGTAAGCTACCTCTACAGCAATTTTACCTGGCACTATAAACCTCTTTTGCTCGCACGGTGAAAGCCTGCACCATATTAGCCGCCAGCTCTTTAAACACGCGACCGAAGGCGAGTTCAATCAACTTATTAGTAAACTCAAAGTCGAGATGAAACTCGATACGGCACGCTTCCGGACTCAACGGTGTAAACTTCCAGCCGCCGATCAATTTCTTGAACGGCCCATCAACCAGATTCATCAGAATACTTTGGTTACTGGTCAACTGGTTGCGGGTAGTAAACGTTTTGCTGATCCCAGCCTTAGAGACATCTACCGCAGCGGTCATCTGTCCAGGAGTGGACTCCAGAATCCGACTTCCAGTACAACCTGGCAAAAACTGAGGATAAGACTGAACGTCATTCACTAACTGATACATTTGCTCCGCGCTGTAGGGAACGAGTGCGGTCCGGCTAATTTGAGGCATAACAAATTCCATCAACAAAAATCCAACAAATAATATCATTTATCCTGCTGTAAAAAAAACGCTATCCCGGCGCTGGGTAACATCGTGTTCATGCTAAGATAGAGCCTTGTCCCCCGCAGGATTGATATGGGGTATTTTCGATTTCAGATTACCGATGATTCACGACGCTTATGACGAAGAAAAAAGCACATAAACCTGGTTCAGCGACCATCGCGCTTAACAAGCGCGCCCGTCACGAATACTTTATTGAAGAAGAGTTCGAAGCGGGACTTGCCCTGCAAGGCTGGGAAGTTAAATCCCTGCGCGCAGGAAAAGCCAATATTAGCGACAGCTATGTCCTTCTGCGCGACGGAGAAGCGTTCCTGTTTGGCGCAAATATCACGCCGATGGCTGTGGCTTCCACACATGTGGTGTGCGATCCTACTCGTACCCGCAAGTTACTTCTCAATCAGCGCGAACTGGACTCATTATATGGTCGCGTCAATCGTGAAGGCTATACCGTAGTGGCGCTCTCTCTGTACTGGAAAAATGCCTGGTGCAAAGTGAAAATCGGCGTCGCGAAAGGTAAGAAACAGCACGATAAACGTTCCGACATCAAAGAACGTGAATGGCAGGTTGATAAAGCGCGTATCATGAAAAACGCTCACCGTTAAACCTGCATCACATATACTGACCAGCTCCTCACCGCGCCTCCCCTCTCCGGTGGCGCGAATGCACATCTTATCGGCTATCATATTTGATACAGATGTCGTCATCCCTTTGCTTAATCGAATAAAAATCATGCTACGCGGGCGCTAAATCCTGAACGATAACGCCATTGGGGCTGGTCATGACGCTCACAAATCTGGTATACTCGCCGTTACACATTGGGGCTGATTCTGGATTCGACGGGATTTGCGAAACCCAAGGTGCATGCCGAGGGGCGGTTGGCCTCGTAAAAAGCCGCAAAAAATAGTCGCAAACGACGAAAACTACGCTTTAGCAGCTTAATAACCTGCTTAGAGCCCTCTCTCCCTAGCCTCCGCTCTTAGGACGGGGATCAAGAGAGGTCAAACCCAAAAGAGATCGCGTGGAAGCCCTGCCTGGGGTTGAAGCGTTAAAACTTAATCAGGCTAGTTTGTTAGTGGCGTGTCCGTCCGCAGCTGGCAAGCGAATGTAAAGACAGACTAAGCATGTAGTGCCGAGGATGTAGGAATTTCGGACGCGGGTTCAACTCCCGCCAGCTCCACCAAATAAAACAAGGGGTTACGTGAAAACGTAGCCCCTTCATAGTTGGTTGAGTCCATATTGCGTCCACTTAGCCTTTCTTTTGGTCGTTCTGACCACATCAAGATCTAGGAAAGGATTTCAATGTTTGCTCTACCAACAGAGGATGGCGCTGGTAGTGCATTGCATGGTTCGTCGGTTAATACCTATAAGCATTCAACCAGCCTTTATTTTTTATAAAAGATAGGCGGTTTTCTCATGGATAAGATTTGCTATCAAAAAGTTCGAGCAGAGTTCATAAGCTGTGTTGAAAGGACATTACAGCGTCTTCAACAAGAAGCTACAATTATGCCCTTTCATTCTGCGCTCCTAAGTAAAGAAGCTGTGTTTTGGAGCCGTTTTGAAAGATCATTCAGCACTAGTTTTGGACAGTCGGTAATAGAAAGAATCTCAGCATTTATTGCACAGTCTTCAGGTGCAGAAAATGTCCAAACACAAAAAGAAACTTTCGTTACCATTGACCATGATCAATTAAGAGCCATAGAACATCATATTGGGCAACTAAGATTAAGAGGTTCTGGCGCTCGTCCTTGTTGGAACGATGATTATTCTCATATTCTACAGATTCACTCATCATCTGGTTTTGACGAGTTGCGCGTCATTTCAGACCTCTATTTTTTCAGAGATGGCAAGCATAATTATTTTTCGATTAAAACTGTAAAACCTAATATAGATCAAACAGCAGAAGCAAAACGAGATTTACTTAAGCTTAAAATTAATGACCCTGATTGCAATGTTTATTTCGGTTTATATTACAACCCATTCGGCGATCGTCGTGAATTATATAACTGGACTCCACCCATGAAAATATTTAATTTCCATACTGATCCTTGCATTTTAATTGGGCGAGATTATTGGGATACACTAGGTGGGCATGGAACATATGAAACTGTTTTAGAGATAGCTTCATCTGTAAGTGAAGAACTGCAACAAAAAATCAGACAGTATGGTATAGATAATTTTGTATAATCAGGTAAGGGAGGCTAACCCCCCCCTTATTTTTACACAGCCAAATTCAAATCAAGATCATCTTGTTCAGATAACTTTTCCTCTAAAAATAAATCAGATGTATTCTTATAGCGCGAATATTTAAACCCCGGATACTTCTTAGGTAAAATGCCATTATCAAAGTTAATCAGGTGTTTCCCTATAGCATAACCAAGCCCCACAGGAACAGCGTTACCAAGCTGCTTATATTGATCTAATAATTTCCCCTCAATAGCCCAAGAATCGGGAAATTGCTGAAGCTTTTTATATTCCTCTATAGATAAAGGCCTTACCTCTTCAGGATGAGCCAAATCAGTGGCAGGCATTGCAGGATGTGTAACTAATGTTGGTGACGGTTTGTCCCATGACAGCCGTCGTAAGAATCCCGTTTTACCCCCACCTGAAAAAAAAGAATTACCTAATGCTTCCTTTTGAAGCTCTATCGGTAGATTTTTCCAATACTCTCCAGGCCCAAGCATTCTATAATATTTTTTCCGTTTTTCAGGAAAATCAAGATGAGTATGATGAATGCCATTTAAATCAGCCACTGTTTCTGCAAATGTTTTCCAAACCGGTAAACCAAACTCTCCCGCTTGCGAATGTGTTGGTTCAAGGTAAGGTATTTTTCTACCATCACGGGAACACAACATTACGACACGCTCACGTGTTTGAGGAACACCAAAATTAGCTGCATTATAAAGTTCAAATGAGCAGCTATATCCATTAGCCTTTATCATTCTATATATATAACTTAGCACCCCCCCAGCCTGCTCTTCATTCTTCAGGGGGGGGAAATCCTCACCTCTCTCACTATGGGGACGATGTTGAAGGGGAGCAGACAATAATCCTCGAACATTCTCGATTATAAAATATCTTGGCCTGATCTCGAAAACTGTTTCAAGATACTTAAGAAACACGTTACCACGCTCATCTTCAAATCCTAAGCGTTTACCTGCGGTTGAAAAAGCCTGACAAGGAGGCCCTCCCATAATTAAATCAACTTCATCCCCAAGCGAAAGCCCAGCATGCTCTAAAATTTCTTGAGAGGAATAATCACGAATATCCCCAATTAAAGCCATATCAGGTTTATTTTTCTTTATCGTTTTACGCGCACTTTTATCAATTTCACATGCCAAGAGAGTCTTAAACCCAGCTTTCTCTAAACCTAAATCCAACCCCATTGCACCACTAAAAAAACTAAGAGCTATTGGTTTTGTAGTTTCAATTTTTGACATTCTATCTTCATCTTTCATCAAATTTTTTAGTTCAATAATATTGCTACTTTCCAGGAGCCATATCTTACCGGACTGTCTCGCCGAGGGTATCTTACCTTCACGACACAATGACCTTACTCTTTGTGGGGATATTCCCAATATGCTAGCAGCTTCACTCACAGTTAAAGTGGTACTCACTTTTTTTTTCCCAACCGATAGATGTCTATATACCAAATTTGCCAAGATACAGAAATAAAGTCAACGTTCATGAAAGACTTTTCAATCGTAGCCATTCCATGAAAGGCTGCTAAACCACGTGGAGCTTAGGTGTCAGTCATCAGCGTTGTTGGTGGAGCCGATTTTCAAATATTATTTAATATGATAAAAATAAAATTTTTGCTTTATAATCAAAATGATATAAAAAAACCTAATCATCTTACGGTTCTAAAAACTGTAATTACCTGAAATTCCTGTCAATCATTTCAGTTTCTGTTCTCCGCAAAGCCGCCAGTAATGGCGCGGTCTGGCGCTCAGGTTTGTAGAAAAATAAAACTGAAAAAATTTCCAGATCCAGAAACCGCAGGCGGGTGCGGTGTAGCGACGTTTTTGTCTGCGAAAGATTTATTTTGTCGGTGCATCGCTGCGCCAGCGCAGCGCCCGCACGATCTTTTATATGTGTTGCGTTGGGTTAATTTGTTGTTTTAAGTGCTGAGAACGCGTTCTGCTGCGTCTGAGGATGGGTATAAAAAAGCCCGCATTATGCGGGCGTGTGGTCATGGTCAGGCAATTATATTCTGGTACTTGCTCCGGGTCTGCCCGGCTTTCGTCGCCGTCTGGGTGAACGCGTCGGCATTAGTTGGCGTCCCAACGGTGGGGTGCGAATGGCTCGCGCATTGCTGTGCCAGTTCTGCCAGTAAATCAATGGTATCCAACATCATGGTCAGGGCGTTGATACTCTCACTGCCAATATGGACAGTTGCCCCCATGACCTGCTGACCGCCAGCGGCCACTGATTTACGCAGTGCGGCAATTTTCTCTGTCAGGCTTTCGCCAACCTCCACGGCTACAGCACCGCCCACTTTAGTGGACTGCTGTCCTGCTATGTCCGTTTCTTCGTTTCCTTCAATACTGGCCAGCCTGTTACCTTTCACCGCCTGGCTATAATCACCGGCACTTACCTGCTGGATGGCTCCGGCCAGCAATGTGGTGGTTCCCAGTACCGTGGTTTTATCCGTGGCTTTCACCGTGGTTTCACGGCTGACCAGTTCGCGCTGTTCCGTATCGGCTTTTACGGTTCGCGCCATCGATGTTTCACTGATGGTCTGATCGGTCTGTCTTACCCAGTCTCCTGCCTGAGTCACCCGCTGGGAAACTTCTTCCCGCTGCTGCTGCAATTGCTCACCGGGTTTAACGTCCGGCAGGCTGGTACCATCCGGCAGCGTCTGCCTGATAAAGGGTTTATCCGGTCTGCCTCCCGTGAATGCAACCTCAACCAGCGTCCCTTCTGGCGGAAACTGAAACATACCTGAATCATTCCCGGCCATTGGCACCGGCAGCGGCACCGCTGAGTAAACAGGCGTCTGATTGTCCGGGTTTCCGTCTGCGTCAAGCAGCTGAACGTCCACGGCGTAACGTGGCCGGAAGGGATCGGCAAAATTACCGCTTTTTACCGGCTCTGAATGCGCCACGACTCTGGCCATCTTTGGCAAATGAAGCCCGGATGCCAGTTCCGGGTAATGGCTTTCAATCTGCCGTTGTGCTGGTGTTTTCTGCAAAGGTTTACCCGTTGCGCGGTTTCTCGGCGTCCATGTGATCGCCATCGTGTCATTAGTCAGGTGAACTTTAGTCACGCGTTCACCGTTCATCTCCCCCCCTGGCCGCATAGTCTGGATCATTGGTAATGTCACAGAGTTACCACCAGCAGCCCCCTGGCTGAACTCTGAAGGGATTTCTACGGAACGACCGGCAAACAATGATTTTTCTGCGCCGCCGACGTAAAGCGAACCATCAGGCAACTGGTACCAGATGTAATCCTGGATACTGAACGCCCTGCCCAGATTGTTCAGCAACTGATAGCCGGTACCGTTATGGGTAAAATGTGGGATAGGGGTATCGCTGTACTCTGCATCAGGCACACTGACCGTGATCCCGCTGTTTTCTTCCAGCCAGCTGGCAACCTCGCGTAAAGTTGGATGTTGAAACGAACATGGCCACATCCTTTCAAACACACCTACCAGTTCACGAATGAACAGACGCTGAAAACCGTTTTCAGCGGGCTGCGATCGCTCCACATACCCCGTAAACCAGCGCAAAAGCAGCTCGGTATACCCCACATCCAGCCGCACCAGTTTTCCGGTGTAATCGGTTGTTGTCTCTGCGGTGATGAAGCCCCGGCCGCAGCTGTTCAGCTCCAGTACCAGGCTGGCATCCACGAGGTGAACTTCATTCGTTGAAAGGTAAAGGCGTTTTACTGGTTTCATCATTAACCCAAAGCATCATTGACGGGCTTCAGCACCTTGCGTTCAAACCACGTCAGTTTTTCTTCATCCTCTCCGGCAGACTGGCCACCGGACTGTCCCGCACTACCGGCAGTCTGTTTTTTTGCGGTCGTCTTACCTGTTGCCCTGGCCTCTCGCTTTTCCTGCACGCTGATATGTTCCGCCAGTGTGAATGTCACCAGCCAGGACATTTTCCCGTCCTGCTGGGGCGCATCCAGCATTCCGCTGAACGTTGCTTCACGAAAATTAACTGCACGGGCAACTTCATGCGCCACGCGGTACTTCTGACGATTACCACTGGCATCGGTAGCACTGGCCAGCTCAAAAATACGCTTCAGTATTTCAGGCTGTTTAAAAGGTATTTCACCGCTAATCCGCAGTTCCTTTCCCTTTGCTCCCTGCTCTGATTTTGTTGTGGCGCTGGTCTGGCCGGACTGATCTTTATCCTGAAACTGCTGTGAAACGGTCACCCGCATGTTTTTCAGCTGGATGGCCTCGCCATTAAGCGCCAGTGTCGGGATCGAAGTCATGAATCATTCCCTTTATTCCATCAAGATTATCGCCAACCAGCATCATGGCAGCGGTGTAAACGGCAGACTGCTGCGGAATGTCCCTCACCAGTTCCAGTAACGTGGTGCCGGTGTCTCCGCTGGCAGTAAAAACCCACGCCCTGGCACTTTTCCCCTGTAAATCATTCAGGCCGCTGGCCACATCACTGATAAGCTGGTCACGCAGCTGCGTGAACTCGCCCAGCTGTTTTTTCAGCCCTTCGATATCAAACCCGGCACCCGCCGCTTTTTGTGCCTTGCTGATTGCCGCAGCAGATAACGCAGCCCTGGTGGTTGGTACAGACAGTGGAATGGACGCAGGTAACGCTGCGGCGGCTTTCGCAGGGATCTGCATCTTTTCAATAGCCAGCGCAGCGGCGGATTGCGCCAGCCGTTTGACCTGCGTGAATGCCGGGGCGGGGAAAATTTCGACCAGGTTATTCAGGCTGGCCATAAAGTTTTCCTGCGTCTGTCCGGTGACCATCATAATCACCACGTCCGCATTTCCCCCTATTCCGGCCAGGCGTTCAGCAAGATAGCGAACAGCATTAACCGGGCTGAGATATGCCCCGTTCGCTGTCTGCTGTCCCAGCCCATAAATCCACGGATGCGCAGGGGCGATCGAACAGTTCAGCGCAGCAACAGAATCTGTGAAGGCCAGACGTGCTTCACGCCACATTTCCAGGCACCTCCGGCCACACAATTTCCGGAGCATCTTCCGGTTGAATACGGTTCAATAAAACCCGGAATTTTTTCCATGCAGTAAGTAGAAGTACTTCTTCTTCAGTCGCAATGTCTAAATCAACGGCATCCTGCAACGTGGCAATGGCGTCATTGGCCTGTTTAAGCAGGCTTTTCTTTTCGGCGTCTGCCTCGCTGACTAATGCAATTCGCATGGCCTCCGCATCATCCACCCACGCCTTACCATTCCATTTTTGCCAGGCATTAGCTGGTGCTAACGTGGTTGTCCTTTCCGGATAAGCGCCTGGCTCGGTGATCACCAGTTCATTACCGTTTTCTGTATCAAACACAACCTCACCACGGTGATCCTCACGGGAAATCCATCTTTGCTTCTCTGAATCAAAAATCGCCACAAACCCCGCTTTGATTGCCGGTGGCTTTATCGTGGTGCAGTTAGCTGGCAGTCCGGTATGCGCAGGAATAAAAGCATCACCCGAACCAATAAATTCATTCGTATCGGAACGCAGGTTATAAACAGTAACTGTTTGATCGGTTTCACTCATTTTAAAAGTCATTATGCGAGTCTCACTATGTAGTTAAATGCAATATTCTTAACTGTCGTTTCTGCGTTGCCCGACGCGGCGACGGTAATGGTGTGACTGTGTGCGCCTATTGCTACGGTATGAAAGTGAGCTCCAATTCCTACAGAATGGCTATGTGCGCCAATCCCTACAATATGAGCATGGTTGCCAGCCAAATCCGTATTACCAGTTGTTACGTTATCGCCGCCCTGACCTCTATTGATATCTCCGTTTTGAGTGGCCTGCCCCTTAACATATGTATGAGTATGTGCACCAGTTGTATCGGTTGTTTTGGTTCCGTAATCAAATGTGCTCACAGCTCTAGTGCCGTAGTCAAAGGATGATGTTGACTTCGTCCCCAGATCGGTACTGAATGCACTAGCGGTGTGGGCATGGGATTTATTGCCATCATCTTCATAGGACAAAACTGCACGGCCATCAGGTTTTCCTTTGATCGTCTGGCGGCGCATATCAGGAAGAACACCCGATGGGTATGCAATAGCCAGTCGCTGGTAAGCCACTGGATCAAACACCTGCCCCTGCATGATTGCGTGACCCGCTGGTGGAATATCAGTCGGCCAAGGAAGTGGTACTCCAACCGGCACAACATCGCTAATGCTTAAGACCGCCAGCTCACCCAGCCCAAGATTTTTTCTGGCTTCCGCCTTGTCATTGATATCGGTAAGGTTTGCATCCTTACGCAAAAAATCGCTGCTGGCCTGTTGATCGCTCAGACTGCCTTTTGGCCTTAAATCCGTGATGTTGCCATCCACATCAATGCTGGCCACCGCAAATACAAAATGCTGAATACCGTTCTGAACATAATCAGTCAGATTTTCTACAACCGTGACTTTACTCTGTACACTCCAGACACAGCTCAGAATCCCTGTCCAGCACACATCCAGCCAGACTTTTACCGACTTTGTCGTCACTGTAATATCCTGATTCGCATCCAGTGACACACGCAGTCCAGCCACATACCCCGTGCCTTTCGTGACATAAAACTGATTGCCGGTTTTGGCTACCAGATACCCGTTACCAAAAAACGCCGCCGCGCCATAAATATCTGTATTTTCCAGACGCTGGCGCTCATCCATTCCGGCCAAACGTGCAGTAAAATCAATCTGCCAGGTTTCAGCGGGCGTATTAATCCCAGTTTCTGTTTGTGCACCGTTGTACTCCATCAGAAATGAGCGGGTCAGCACGTTCCCCTGTTGCCCTTCTCTTGTTTTCAGTTTCTGCTGTGATGGTGCATGGACAATCATTGCCAGCGTACCGCTGGCCTTATTGAGCAAACCAATCCAGTTAAAACTGAAATCCCCCACATCTGCGCCCAGCACTACGGAATAGACCACCCTGTTTTCATCCACCACACCGGTACGGGTAACAGCTTGCCGGTGAACAATCTGTGCTGTCGGGGGCAACCCTTCATTGCGGTCAACAGGTGTATCCGGGTTTAAATCCGGCACACTGGCAAAAACAAATTCGTCCAGTAGTACCGGTTCACCCGTTGCACCCTGCTGTGCTTTCCAGTTTTCAAACGCCTGTGTGATGGCTGTCTGTGACATAAAAACCTCCTTACAAACTCGCGCTGAATGCTGCGCTGCGGGCTTCCGTCCCTGCTAACGTCGCCGGGTAAACCACATATTCCCCCTGATCCCACCCAGCCCTGATAACCAGGCTTTCAGACGTGATCACCTCAAACTGATAACGGCGGCATGTTCGCCCGTACTGGCGGATTATCTGGATCAGCAACTGCGTGTTGTCTGCAATCTGGCTGTCTGTAACCCGAACCAGAATCACATCCCAGTCGATACCCGGTTGCCGTTCTAACAGCTCCACATAACCAATCCCCAGCCGTTCAAAGATATTGATAAACCCCTCTACTGAACCGGCATCCCGCGCATTCACAAAGGCAAAAGCCACGCGTTTGCGGAACAAGGTCAACGGTTCACCATCAAAGCGGGTGATATCCCGGTCATAAGCCAGCAGGTTCAGTAATGCCGGTGTACACGTCAGCGGATCAAACTGACTCATTGGCCAGGTAACCCAGCCGTAAACCTCAGCCCAGAACCGCCGCGCCGTTTTCAGCAATTTCCCCGGTTCGCCTTTATTCATCCAGGACGGCAGGAACATCCCGGCCAGCTTTTTCATGAACTCATTCATTCTCAATATTCACCGTCAGTGATTTCAGACGCGGCACGCTCAGTTCACTGGTAATGTCTCCCAACGAAAATGTCAGTGATTCCGTCTGTGCAAAGGTTTTATGAATTTCCCGCCCCAGTTGCGAAAAGGAAAACCGCGAATATGGCCACGTCTTTCTGACGTCATAATCAGCATTTTCACGAAAGGCACAGCGGATCATGTTTTCAATGCCGCCCTTCAGAGTTTTCACTTCTTCGTCACTGAAGTTGTTCAGATTTTTGACATAAACCGTGACGGCCAGATCGTGAAGCGTTTCCGGCATGGGGTAACACTGCATATCATCACCATGCCCGTGGTGCCCCAGCGTGTTGATATAGTCATTCACCGCATCCACGAACGGCGCTGATGCCACCCCACTGTCCAGTAATAAAAAGGCGTTGGCTGTTCCTGGCCCCCTCGGTGCTTCATGCTCAAAGAAAATCCGATCGATACTCAACCCGGCAACACTGGCGATCATTGAGCGATAAACCGCATCGGTGTGGTAATTCCCCACCAGATTGAACTGATTGCGGCAACGCTCGCGCAGTTCATCATCACTTTCCTCATCAGCCCCCGGCACGGTCAACCAGTTTTCCTCACTGGCCACGTGGCTGATACCACTGACCGCCACCGGCAGAATGCGGTAATATCCGGGCGCAAGGTTATATGCGCCCCCGGTGCCAGTGGCTTTCACCGGTAGCAATGCGCTGGCCGCACCGGAAGCGATCACCACATCCTCAGTGGTAGCCAGCTCATACACTCGCCCGTTAATGCGTTCTGTCTGGATAATCGTCCCGGCTTTGACCGTCACAACGGCCTTTGCATCTTCTTTGAAGAACCGAATCCCCCCCTGTGCAGCGCTCGCCGGTTTTGCCGTGACGTTCACCGCCCAGGCCAGCAAACGCAACATGCTCCCGCTGGCTGTGGCCACAAACATATTGGCCAGCACGGTTAACACCAGAACGTCTTTAAGCCACATCACCGGGGCGGTCACAATAGCGGTGATTAATCGCCAGAACGGTGACATTCGGGATGTATTGGTGATAATTCCCTCATCTGCTGCAATTGCATTGAAGCGTTCCCGCACTTCGGCTTCCGTTACCGGCATACCGCTGTCTTTCACCACTTCTTCAAAATCAACCTGCGGTTTTTCCGTCATAAATCCACCTGCGCAGAGATCCCGCCAAAATCGTATGTACTCGCGGTTACCCACAGCCGCTTCTGACTTTCTTCACTGATTTCCACCGTACCCGGCACAATGCGTTCATCATCTTCAATCAGTAATTCCATGCGGGTAAAAATATCCGCTCTCATTGTCGGGCTACGTTCGGCGATTAATTCCGTCGCTAACCCGCTTTCAATAATGGAATGAATAATGTCCTGCCCGATACTTTTTCGGTTATTACATAATTCAGGTTCATTACCGGTATTCAGAACAAAGTCACCGCCCTGAATCAGTAAGTCGATATAGAGAACATTACTCATGCGCCAAGCTCCTGCCATTCCATAAGCTGGGATGGAGAAAGTGCTTCTTTGGTATGGAAATGCACTTCACCAATTTTCCGGCTGTTATCGGTTACAGATTTACTGTTGCTGCTGATTGTTTTGCTGATACCACCTTTATCCACACCTTTTAAATCACCACCCGTCGACAGTGTATTTCCGGTTAATGGCTGCGTGGTTTCACTGGCCAGTGAAATATCCACGCCGGGAATTTTATTCAGTTTCTGAACAATCCAGTTCCACGATTTAAGAAATCCCCCTTTGATTGACTTCCAGACATTATCAAACAGCGACATAATGTCGGTGGCCATTCCCTTTAATGCCTCAGACGGTGAAAATCCTGTCAGCAAAGAAATAAAGCTGTTCCATCCTTCACTGATATATTGCCAGGCTGAAGCAAAGATCCCCGCCAGCCATTTCACCACGGCGGCACATGTCTGGAAGGCTTCGGTATTCATCACCGCTGCTTTTATCGTGTCCCAGTGCTTAACCAGCAGATAACAACCGACAACCAGCAGCGCAATGGCACCAATCACAAGCAGGATCGGCCAGCTCATCAGGTTGATACCAATTCCGGCCATTATTGCGGCCATGCGTACCGCCAGTAACGCACCGCGCAAAAACTTCAGCGTGGTATTCCAGGCGATTACCGCCATTTGCGACAGCCAGACAGTGGCCGTGTAGATTTTCGTAACCGCCGTTAACGCCCCCCAGATCCCGCGCAGTCCCATCATGATGAATCTGGATACTCCCATCACGATATTGGCCACCGCACCCACGGCGGCAAAGCTCAGTAGTGCCATCGACGCATAACCAATCACACGGGCAATGTTAGGAAATAACTGCATCCAGCGGGCAAAGGTCTGCCCCATATCAGCCAGGCGATTCAGAACCGGATACAGCACCGGGATCAGCGTCAGCCCGATCACGGTCTGAATGGCTTTCAGGATTTGCACAAAGCGATCCCACGGCTTAACCATTTTTTGAGCCATTTCCTGGGTACGCTTCAGACCGTCCGCGCCGCCCAGTTCGGTGATGTTCCGCTGAAGTAACGCGACATTGCCGTAAAGCTGTTTAACCACTGCAGAACTGTCACCAAAGGCTGCATCCAGTTCCGCCTGGGCTTTCAGGTTCCCTTCAAGGCTTTTGCCATATTTGCCCTGCAACTTGATCAGCATTTCAGGCATGGACAGCATTTTGCCGGTGGAGTCAGTAAAGGACAGCCCCAGCTTTTTAGCGCCATCAATCGCACCAGTCATAAATCCTTCATAGGCGCTGCTGGCTTCCGTTCCCAGTGTCCGCTGAAGTTGCCCCAGAACGGCCAGCTGTTCATCCAGTCCCACGCCGTAGTTAGTCCCTACGCCGCGCGCACCTTCCATCAAATCCTTGATAGTGGCCATTTCTGTGCCAAATGTTTTGCGCATATAAAGCATCTTGCCCGCCAGCTGTTCGGCAAATTCAACCTTGCCCAGTCTGGCGGCATCGGCGGAAAAGTTACCAAACATCTGCCCCATAAATTCCGCCGTGTCCGCCGCTGTGGACTTGAGCGCAAAAGCCAGGGTATTGGCGACTTTCGTCACCTTCGGCAGTTCATTACCCGTCAGTCCGGCAATGGAAGCGTTAATATTTTCCGTGGATTTAACGAACTCCACCGCGCTGGCACCGTAGGTTGTACTGAAGCGCAGGGCATCACGCTGAACGGTCTTAAGCGCGGAATCATCGATACCTTTTGCGGCGACATCATTCAGCGCGTCATACATTTCAATTGCCGGTGATAACGCGCCCCTGATCGCCATCCCGACACCGGCCAGCGCCATCGCGCCGCCGCCAATCTGCATAAAGGCCGCTTTTGATTTTTCCGCAAAGCCGGTGACATTACCCTGCGCCTGTTTTAACGGGCGGGATAATTTATCAATCAGGCTTAATGTAAAATCTAATTGTTTCATTCAGTGCCTTTAAATGCTTTTGCCACACCATTGGCCACGGCGATCCCCGTATATTCCCAGTGCCGATTATCCAGCCATATAGCGGCGGCGATATCGTCAACAGAGTCCTGACCATGCGGTAAATAATGACGGCGTAGAATTAAATATTGTTCGAGTCCATTTCTTTCAATTTCATGGACTCGCTTTGTCAGTTTTTTACTTCAATTTCCAGTTCTGGCGCATAAATATCATTTACTTTGCCAACCAGTTGAAGTGCAGCACCCGGACGCTTTAATACTTCGGTCAGTGCTTCTTTACTTTCCGTTGCCACAATTCGCGTCAGATAGTTATGTGCCGGGGCAACTTTATTATCCATCGCCATTTCATTAATAAATTTGTTGTAGGCGGTCTGATTTGGTTCAAAAACAATATCAACACCACAAACACACAGTTTAATTTGTTCCATCACTCATACTCTCTCTTAAATTAATTTCGTCCACTAACTGATTATGACGCGCAGCACACTGGCCATAAATTTCAGGATAAATTGTCAGTAATTCCGCTGCATCTTTTCCTGTCGTACCGTTCAGGCGCGGCAGCTGCGTGGTGCATTTAGTTTTCAGGTTTTCCTGATAACGCACGCTCGGTACCAGCTGCGGCGCTGTTGTACATGCTGACAAACTCATCAGACAGACAATGATTGGTAAAAACGGGCTTAAGTATTTCCGTGCGTATCTCACGCGGTGCCACATTTTTTAACGCCTCCAGTTTATCTTCCAGCGCTCTGGCTGAATCACTGGCAATGCCCTGCATTACTTTTCGCGATTCATTACCGGCCACCTGCGCCGCTGTATTGATCGCCAGCTCTAAGCTGTCACGCCGCCAGTCAGCGGTCAGCCAGCCCCAGACAAACGCCAGCGCCACCACAACCAGCCACTGCCCGCTGCTCATCAGCGCACCCCGTTATGTTCCAGGCTGAAATGATTACCATCAGGTCTGGATTTGAAGCGTCCGCCCCAGGAACCACCCAGTGATTCCCAGTATTCCCCCAGTGGCAGATAATCTTCTGTACGGGTTTTGTACTGACCGTTCACGAACAGATTGAAATCCACCGCCAGCCGCTGGGTGTGCAGGCTGTTAGAAATGCCGCTGCCTTTCTTCGCATTCAGCGCGGCCTGTTCTGGTGTACGGTAAGCCTCACCGAACGTCAGTCTGTAGCCATGTTCTTCTGCCCAGTGGATCAGACTGGCCACCATGACTGTGAATAATTGCTGTTTTTCACTCAGGGTCATTTGTCTTGCTCCCGTTCTGCTTTCCCGCTGCACGTCTGCGCAGCCACACTTCCACCGCCTGATAACCGGCAATCCCCAGCGCCGCCCCCAGCCCCTGAATGGCCAGCGGGCTGGCATCCGGGATCTGAATTAGTACCGCCCCGGCCACCACTGAAACCAGACTGCCCAGGATCACGCGACCGGCAAACAGGCGCGGCGTGATTGGGTCATTACTGGTCAGCACATTGCCGATGGCAATCAGTGCGCCAATGATCAGCAGTGAATAAAGACTCTTTTCATGCTCCTGCATCCCTGCCCCTTATCCGATCAGGTTTTCTGTGGCTTCCGCTTCCAGATACGGCACACCGTTGATGTTGACGAATTTCGGACTGGTCACGAAATATTTGATTTTGTGCGTGGTCACGCCGCCCCCTTTCGGATCAATATCCAGCAGGTTGCTGACCTGCAATTTATTGCCGAACGTCTCCACCTTCATTTCTTCGCTACTGGCTTTGGCATAGAAAAGAAAATCAAGTGGGGGAAGCCCACGCCATGAACCCGCTGCGCGGGCTTTGGCTGTCAGCACCTGAAGTGTTTTTGAACTGACTTCAATTTCCCCTTCGGCGGCAACATCGCCGTCTACATACCCATCAGGGACGCCACGCGTCTGGGCGGCAGCGCTGTTATCCGTAATATCGAGCGTGATTTTCTCGATATGGATCAGATCGCCGTCCATATAGGTGTCAAACGACATACCCGAAATACGTTTGGTCATGCTGTGGCCTCCAGACTGGCATCCAGTAACAGACTGATGGTGATTTGCAGCGGCACTTCCCAGGTGCGCACCACAATGTAAATATCCACCGCCTTTTTGTTCTTCCAGACAATGGTCACATCACTATCCTGCGGCGGCTTCACCTCTCCCGGAAATGACACACCATTAATGCTGGCTGCAGTGGACATTTCACGCAGTGGACGGGCGAACAGTGTCTGATGTGCGGCGATACTTCCCGGCGTGCTGTTCAGCGAGCGATCTGCGATTTTACTGATAGCCAGCAGACGAACACGGCGGGCCGCTTTATCCGCAACGCGCAGGGTTTCAATCGACTGATAATCGCCGCCCTCAACATCCAGCGTGCGGCCATCTGCCCAGTAAAAACCGTCATAATCCGGGTACCACATCGGCACACTGAAACGCTGTGCTTCAAGCGCCTGAAGTGTGGCCAGTTCCAGCACTTCTCCGGTACCATCAACCGGCATTTCATCACTGCCCAGATTCATCAGAGCACCGGTTTTAACCCGCGCCGGACTGTCAGCAATGGTTACCGCACGGCTACACAGGCGACCAGCCAGCACGCCCGGTTCATTTCCCCACAAGCGGGGAACCAGCTGCACCGCTTTTTCTGCAATACCATCCTGAAGGGTGGCCATGCGTACCAGATAATCCGCCTGGGCTTCTTCATCCTGCATTCCCTGTGCGGCCAGGATGAACCACACCCAGCGGCCATACTTTGAAATCAGGGTGGTTCGTAACGTCACGGCCTGATTTACCTGCGCTTTAGCGGTCACATCGTCAGACAGCACCACGCCTTCCACAGAGCACACCACCTGCGCGGCCAGAACCGCTTTCACCCAAGCATCTGCCTCCGCATCAGCTGGCAGGACGTGAATGAACCCCCACCAGTTCTGGCCAGCGTTCGCCAGCGCAGCCAGAACATCATTTTTCAGCGGGCTGGCTTCCTCGCCCAGCAGTGAATCAAAATCACTCTGGGCATTCACCGCCAGCGTTTTCCCCACATTTTTGGTACCCGTACCGATAAACAGCAGTGTGCGTTCCACCTCATTGGTTTCACCCAACAGCTGATTTACCTGGTTTACGGTCACAATTGGCCAGGTCATGCTTTCCCCTTAATATCCTGCGCTTTAACGTCCCAGCCAAAGCCGATGGCCTGAAGCTGACGCGCCAGCGCCTTGTCAAATTCATCATCATTCATGCCCAAAAACACACGGGCAGGAAGATCCACTGTCCAGCTGGTTTTCACGGCTTTACCGCTGAGTTTTCGAATCAGCAGCCCCGCCTGGCTGTATGGCATCGTTTTGGTGATTTCGCCCAGTGTGGGCTTTTTCCATCTCTTACCGGTTTTCACCCGGTATCCCAGCGCCCGTAATTTTTTGGCCTGGGCAGGCGTCGCCATTTTCCCGGCCTCTGCCTTCCGTGGCTGATTACTGCGGCTGACCTTTACGCGCATTCCGTTTTGTTGCGCGTAACCCACTGTTCCGGCTGGTACCGGCGTTTCCCCGTTCCGGTATCCGCCGCCCTGCAAATAGATCCACACAGCCTGAATTTCTGGCATTTCACGGATATGCAGCAGCTTTGGCAGGTTGCGCAGCATCTTCCCTTTGCGTTTTGTCTTACGTCCCGGCCACTTCTGGCCATCCGGGGATTCCTGATTGCGCACATGCCGTTTTGCCGCAGCAATCACGCCATATTTGGCCAGACGCCAGATCAGACGCTGCTGTTTTCTCGGCGGCAGCTCCATGCTGGCCAGTGCCTTGCGCAATTCGGCCAGCTGTTTTTTATTCAGCTCGCCACCGGCAATCATTCGCTATCCCCCACCGGCGCACCGGCCTCATCCACGCTGTAAATACTGGCGGTCAGTGCCGTCCAGATTTCAGGCTCAACCAGTGACCAGCGCTCACCCCGCCACGGAATAGCCCCGTTTTCGTCCTGCCTGATCACCAGTTCTTCTACCATCGGAACAGTCAGCACCACAGTGGCCACTTCCTCATCCTCCACCGACACATCCCAGTCAGGTTCAGCTTCACTCAGCCCCACTTCATCCAGTAGTTCCCTGTCAGCATCATCCAGCCACGCCGCCAGTAAGGACATAAGCAACTGCGGCGGGCAAAGGCGATACGGGAAACGCTCCCAGCTCAGAACCGCGTCATATCGGATAACCGCCTGGCGATATTGTCCCAGCCCGTAATCCTTCGCCGCAGGGATGAACTTCATCTCATTCAGCACACTGTCAAATGACTGCATCGCACGGGGCGGGACGTTATCTTTAAAAAATGTGGTCAGGCTTTGGATCTGCGTCTGGCTCATACTTTTTTCACCGTTGCCCGTTTCAGCCCTTTCATACGGCGGATCACCACCGATGCTTCAGCCAGTAACCCCGCTCGGGTTTCCATACTTTCCTGTCCCGGATGAGTATCGCGCCGCCCGATAGTGGCGAACTCCCCCAGCAGATCCGCTTTTGCCCTTGCAAAAACGGCCTTCATATACTGGGCGCACAGGCTGTTCAGTCCGCCCATTTTTACACCTGGTACCTCTGCCGCCAGCGTGTAGCCTTTCGCTATCCAACTGGACTCCACGTTTTCCAGTTCCGCATTCACCTCCGCCACCGCTGCAAGCAACGCCTGGCTGATGGTATCAGCGTCAATATCTGGCGGTAGTGACCGCTGCGCTTGAAAATCCTTCAGATTCAGATCTGGCCAAAATCCGTTATTGGTCAGCGGTTCATCCTGATAATCCAGCGGCTTTCCGCTAAACATAAATCCCCCGAAAAAGGCGGACTGGCCGGTTTCCACGGCGCAGTTACACACAAGGTGTTCTGCCCTCCACCGCGTCCGCCTGGCTTGCGGTAGTCTTTACCCTTGAGTCAGTTTTCGGATACGGGCGGCAATTGTCTGCCGCGCCGTTCTGACGCCAATTTTTGAGTAGTGTTTTTCTGCAATAGCCAGCAGTTGATCGGCTTTTTCCAGCGTTTCAATATCATCCACGCCCGCCGCCGTTTTCTGGCCATCGTCATTGCGTAGCAACTCCTGACCGGCAAACTTGAACCATTTGGCCGTCACCTGCTCATGCAGTCGCCAGGTGTTTGCCACCCGCTCAAACGTTCGGGTGAAATAAGGCTCCACACTTTCCCCGCGCCCTGCGGTTTCCTGCGCCCATGCCAGCATCGTATCCGCCACGAAAGTGGGAAAATTGCTGCGTAACCGATCCGGGGTTGCCTGCTGCTGGCTGATAGCAATGTCAGCCCAGTCCAGCGCCTTATCCAGATCGCCCACGTCAAACAGCCAGATAACACACCAGGCAAAAACCGGATTTGCATACTCCTGGCCACTCTCCAGATAGGCTTCCACAGTGGGAACCCAGCGCGGCAACAGCACATTGCGTTTGTACTCGACGCGATCGGCGATGGTAGGCAGACTTCGAATATATTCCACATCCGTTTCCAGCGCCCTGACCAGCAAGTGCATGCTTTCCGTGGTTTCCAGTGCCTGGCTGCGCTTCAGCTTTTGTTCCATCGCAATACGCTGGCTGTGACGCTGCGCGGGGGAAAGTGCCATTTATCAACCCTCCACCGGTTCGGAGACTTTGCCGATTGTCACAGCGGATTCATCAATAGCCGCATACAGCTCCGGCACTTCCACCGCGTAACCTTCATTGCGCAGGTATTTGTTTTCGAACTGCTTACGATCTTCAACAAACTCCGCCTTACGCATACGGGTATTGCGCTGGGTGTAGATGTGCAGGTTAGAAAGCGGCGTAACCACCATGCGTTTACCCGGCATAAACGGCGGGATAATAGCCGGACGGCCAGCAATGGTGCTTCCCAGCATCTGCGCCGCGATTTTTTCAGTCGGACGGTCTGCTGCCTGATACAGTCGGTATTGTTCAGCTGCGACCAGATCGGCACCAACCAGAACAACCAGACGCGGGTCATTGCGGAACTGTGCCGGGATTTTGGCGTTAATCAGATCGGACGCCATTGCATCCAGTGATTTGTAATCCCCGGCCTCATCAAGCACCACGGCATCCGTCATAATCTGATTGCCGCCCAGCAGCGTTTTCATACGCTCATGCCAGCCAACGTTCACATCCTCGCCGTTCGGGTTAGTTTCCGGATCAGTGGTTTTCGCGCGACTTTTACCGTTAAAACCAATGCGCAACATATCCAGCGCAAAAGCCTGCGTGGTGAATGCCTGTACCAGGTTGTAAAACTCGTTTTCGTCCTTACCGGCGTTTGCCCAGACAGAAAGCAGATCCCAGCGCAACGCGGCACAGCTGTCTGTTTCAACCAGGGAATAGTCATTACCGTCAACGCCTACCTGACGAATGAAACGGCCATTTTCGCTGCGGCCGGTATGCAGCACAGAGGAACCGACAGAGATCACCTGGCCACTCAGCTGGTCAACATCCAGACAGGTGATCATGTTCAGGAACTCGACGGACTCCAGCAACGCAAGACGCAGCGCATTTTCCTGCGGGTCATTCAGGGAAAAATATCGACTGGTATCACGCGCACCAAACTGCTGCGCCATCCCCGCCGAATATTTATCCAGTAAATCCCGCGCACGATTATTAAGGTGCATAAAACTCCCTCGCAATTAAGCGATTTAAAAATATATTCTGGGCTAATTAGCAATAAAGCGAATTACAGGAAATTAAATTTCCCAGCTTTATCTTTTATAGTACGCCCCGGTGTACGGGTGTTTTTATTACCCAGTTCGTTAAAGCGGGTTACGATTTCTTTTGCATTATCGCGAATTGCCGCAAATTCCTGCGTATCCACCACTTCAGCAATTGTGTCAACATCACCCTGAACGTCATTCAGTTGAGTTTCAATTTTCGCCACTCGCGCTTCCAGATCGTTCACCACATTGGCAAGCGCCTGTAATTTATCTTCATCCGGAGCAGGATTATCCTGCGGCGTTTCATCTTCAAACTTTGGCTTAATACCAAACAGTTTCTGCCAGTTCTTCATTCTTGCTTCCTGTTTAATTTTTCCGTCGCGGGAAATTACACAGCTGTAATATCCCTGCTTTGTTAATTTATTGCGCCGACGACTAAAGCGCAGCCGTGTGGTGCCAACGCTGGCAGGTGTATCTGTTACCGCCAGCCCTTTCAGGTAAGTACGCCCGCTACCACGCCAGTTTTCTTCCGGCTCAATGGAGAAGAACAAAAGCTGATCTTCATGATTTGCGAAAATCAGACGCATATTCGGGCAAAGGCTGACATATAACCGTGCCAGTCCATCTTCACCATCATTCCAGGTGGCTTCCAGCACTTCACCAAAATTCCCGCAATCATCCTCATGTTCTGGCCAGATTAAAGCGACATAGTGGCTATAGTCATAGGTTTCCCCCATATCAATGATCCACTGCCGTTTAATTACCCTGCCATCAACGGTATCCCCTTCAGTAGCAACACACAGCCAGTCAGTTTTTAAATGTGACATATCCCCCCTGTTCCACTCCCTGACGCTGCAAATCAATTATTGCCAAATAAAACCGCCACCGCATTACGCTTTATTCTGAACAGTTCGGTTATAACGCTTTACCGAACAGACACGAATTAACACCACCGTTTTTTCATCACAGCCACGGCATAATTATCCGTATGGCTAAATACTCTGAAGAATTAAAAGGCGTTGTTCGCGCACTTTATCTGCGCCGCTATACGCCAAAGGAAATCGCATCTGAATTAAATCTGCCGAATGCGCGGATCGTTTACTACTGGGCGGAAAAATACAGCTGGGCGGATTTGCTCAGTTTTGAAAGCACTGAGGAAGCAATTGAACGCCGTTACCAGCTGCTGGCCAGCCGCGATAACAAAACCGAGCTCGACCTGAAAGAAATGGACATGCTCATTGCTCATGCCACGAAACTGCGTGCGCAGAGTAATAAACACAAAGAGAAAATGGCCAGCGGTCAGAGTTCCGGGCAAGCAGCTGCGCGGGACAACAATGACGACGAACCACGCAGCAAACGGAAATACAAGAAAAACGATATTACGTCGCTGACGCAGGAGGACTTTGGCGCATGGGCTGAGGAACGTCTTTTTGAATATCAGAAACACCTGCGCAATAACATTGGCCAGCTTGTCAGGAACATCCTGAAAAGCCGCCAGATCGGTGCGACCTGGTATTTTGCGTTTGAAGCGTTTGAAAATGCGGTGATGACCGGCGATCCGCAAATCTTTCTGTCAGCGTCAAAGGCACAGGCTGAAGTGTTCCGGTCTTACATCGTGAATATTGCAGAGCAGTATTTCGGTATTACGCTAACCGGCAACCCGATCCGCTTAAGCAATGGCGCAGAACTGCGTTTTCTGTCCACCAACAAAAACACCGCCCAGTCCTACAGCGGCCACCTGTACTGTGACGAATATTTCTGGGTGCCAAACTTTGCAAAACTTAACGAAGTGGCCAGCGCAATGGCCACACATGACAAGTGGCGCACCACCTATTTTTCAACGCCATCGGCAAAAACGCACCAGGCGTACCCGTTCTGGACGGGCGATGAGTGGAAACAGGGCAGCAAAAAACGTGCAGCCATTAAGTTTCCGTCCTTTGACGAAATGCGTGACGGCGGGCGGCTCTGCCCGGATGGACAATGGCGCTACGTCATTACGATGGAAGATGCCATTGCGGGCGGTTTCAACCTGGCGAATATCGAAAAACTGCGCAACCGCTACAACGACACCACTTTTAACATGCTCTATATGTGCGTGTTCGTTGACAGCAAAGATTCCGTTTTCAGCTTTTCCGACCTGGAAGCCTGCGGCGTTGAAGTCGACACCTGGCAGGATCACAACCCTGATGCAGCCCGTCCATTCGGTGACAGGCCAGTGTGGGGCGGCTTTGACCCGGCTCGCAGCGGGGATTTGTCCTGTTTTGTCATCATCGCCCCGCCGATGCTCGCCGTGGAGAAGTTCCGCGTTCTGAAGGTGATTTACTGGAAAGGCATGAACTTCCGTTACCAGGCAAAACAGATCGAGCAGTTGTTCAAAAAATATAACTTCACTTATCTGGGGGTGGACGTTACCGGCATTGGCCAGGGTGTTTTTGACAACATTCAGCATTTTGCCATGCGTGTGGCCGTCCCTATTCGTTACGACCTGAACACCAAAAATAAGCTGGTACTGAAAGCGGTGGACGTGGTGGAAAGCCAGCGTATTGAGTGGGATAAAAACCTGAAAGAGATCGCGGCCAGCTTTATGTCTGTGCGTCGAACCACCACACAAAGCGGCAACGCCATGACGTTTGTCGCTGACCGCAGCCAGGATACCGGCCACGCAGAGGCATTCTGGGCAATTACCCACGGTCTGTATAACGAACCCCTTAACTATGAAAACAAACCTAAATCCCGCTGGGGTGTAAGGAAAGAGGCAGCATGAGTAAAAAGAAACGCTTTGTTAAGCGCGACCAGCGTGGCGACAAATCAAAAAAGATGAGCATTATCACATTCGGCAAGCCTGAACCGGTTCTGACTACCGGCACAGATTACCGTGATATCTGGTACGACAATGCAGCCGATCACTTCACCCAGCCGATAGACCGGCTGGCACTCGCGCAACTGATTAATCTTAACGGTCAGCACGGCGGCATCATTCACGCCCGTAAAAACATGATTGTTTCAGACTACCAGGGGGGCGGGCTTATTCATGACCAGCTGGAAGCGGCAGCGTTTGACTATATAACCTTTGGGGATATTGCGATTGCAAAAATTCGTAACGGCTGGGGCGACGTGATCGCACTTGAACCCTTGCCCGGTCTGTATATTCGCCGCCGCAAAGTCAGAGATAACGCGCTGGATAAGCCCGGTGACTACGTAGTGTTACAGGAAGGGGAACCGCAGGTATGGCCAGAAGAAGATATTATCTTCATCAAAATGTATGACCCGCAACAGCATATCTACGGACTGCCGGACTACATCGGCGGTGTGCATTCCGCGTTACTTAACAGTGAAGCGGTCATTTTCCGACGCCGCTATTACCACAACGGTGCGCACACAGGCGGTATTCTTTATACCCGTGATCCCAGCATGACGGACGAAATGGAGGAAGAAATTGAACAGCAGCTGCGTGACAGCAAAGGGATCGGTAACTTCTCCACCATCCTTGTAAACATTCCCGGTGGAGACGGCGACGCCATCAAATTCATTGAAATGGGGGATATTTCCGCGAAGGATGAATTTGCCAACATCAAAAACATCAGCGCCCAGGACATTCTGAACGCGCACCGTTTCCCTGCTGGCCTCGCCGGTATTGTCCCGCAGAACACTGCCGGACTGGGGGATGTTGAAAAGGCTGAACGCATTTACAAGAAAAGCGAAATTGCCCCCATCCAGCGCCGCTTCATGCTGGCCGTTAACAACGATCCCGAAATCCCGGAAAGGCTACACCTTAACTTTGATTTAAGTTACACAGAATCAACGGATAAGGGTGCGGCATGAGGCGAAACAGGCTAAAATCCAGGCATCATTTAACAGCTGGAGCATGGAATATGCGAGTTCTGAAAATCGAATGCCCGGAATGCGGCTCAAAGGCTGTTATTCGTAAAACGAACAGGAAGCACCGGCAGATTGCGGATATTTACTGCGCCTGTTCAGATGTTGAGTGTGGCCACACGTTTGTTATGAATCTGACGTTCTCCCACACTCTCAGCCCCAGCGTTAAAACGGGTGATGCGATGGTGCAAAAAATACTGAATGCACTTTCACCCGATCAGCGCCAGATGGCATTAGACCTACTGAAAGCGACTCCCGCCGCCTGAAATGCCCCCATTACTGGGGGTTTTGTTCTCATACTCATCGAGCTTACTTTCTAGATCTGAAGTCAGTTCGCTCAGCCAGGCAAGTGCTATGTCTTTCTCACAGCCGGTGCAATTACTTTTAGCTATAAGCCTTGTAAACAACGCAATCCGCTGCAATGCGATAGTTTCCAAAAACAAATCCTGCACAAGCATCCTCCCAAAAACAGAATAACTGTATATAAATACAGTATACATTTAAGCACAAAATGTGAAAGTGCTTTTTCCTGCCATCTACTGACAAATGAATGCCTTTCACATACTTACACCACTACAACCACCCCGGCCACAGTTCCTGTAATGGCTCGTTTTGAGTCTCTTTAAGCCACCCGTTGCGGTAAATCAGTGCGCCCTGACCAAATCTCAAACCACTACCCCGCAGGAGAATGGCTATTTCTTCATCAGAACCATCAAAACCCCGACTGCGTAATTCCAGTTTTAACCGTCTGCGGGTTCCCCCCTCCGTACAGTTATTGACAGAACTCCAAGGGGCGGCGTTGCCGCCAGAAAAACCCGCCTCCGCTGGCGCTTCGGCCAACTTCGCAACCTTTTGCCACTTAACCAGACGGGTGCAGACTTCTGAATCAGGAACCAAAGGAGAATAAACACCCTGTACGCGCTGCACGTCCTCTGCGTATTCGTTTCCCTGTTCCGTAATTTCATAGGCCAGACGAACAACCAGATCACGGCGGGCAACCAGTGCACCGCCCTGCGCCTGGGTGTATGCAGCCCAGTCTCCGACATCAGCAGCAGCCAGAACCGCGTCCATTCTGCGATCGGTCAGCACCTGATCCCGCAACCGACGCAGCTCACGCCACACGGTAACCGGCGCACCTCCAATCTGCTGAAACTGACGAATGCGCCAGCGTGAAGCCCACGCAGAAACTGATTTAGCCATATCACGCAGGTTCTCGCCGGTTTCTTCGTCCTGCTCACCATCCAGCGCAAAACCATCAATATTTTTTGAAATGTATTTCGCGATGTAGCCCGTGGCCGAACCTTTGGTGGGATCGATAGCTTCAACGTGAAAACGCGCCTTAAGCGCCTTTTCAGATTGCAGTTCCTCAGAATCGGTAATTCTGGCGTGATAACAAAGAATATCGCGCACTGTGTCTACGTCCTGCGGGCGCATAAAAAGCAACATATGCCAGTGTGGTGTCCCGTCATGGTGAGGCTCAACAACCCGAAACCCAAATACATGAATACCCGCACGCGAGATCGCTGCGCGGGCTTTTGCCCATACGCCGCATAAATAGCGCTGGGTATCCTGCGGCGTACATCCATCCCATTGCGATACAAAGCCCCCTTTGCTGTGTACCGCATGGAAACGTGATGGCGCGGTGATGGTGTAAAACTCACCGGCCAGCCCTTCTTCATTGGCCATATCTTCAAACCCCCGCATTCTTACCATTAGCTCACAGCGACGGATCGCCGGATTTGCAACGCTGTGGTGCACCATGCTGTCCAGTGCAATGCGCAACCCCTCATCATTCAGCAGATCAAACTTTTTAAAGAACTCCAGATTCCGCTTTTTCTGGTCTATCCATTCGCCCAGGGTTTTACGGGATACATAAGCGCTGGCCGCTTTCTGCACCTGTCCCACAGCTATGGCCATATGTTCGCGCTGCGTGTCACGCGCTCGCTTCAGGCGCAGATACCACCATTCTGGCGCCATCATGCGCAGTATCCCGGATTCCGCCTTACGTGTTTCCAGTTGCCCGCCATTGGCTTCATGTTCTGCCCAGTATGGCGGCTGATTGTTCAGCATCACGGAACACGTGCATAAATGGCGGTAAGACTCCAGCGTACGGCGGCGCATCTCTGCGGCATCGTCAGTGCTGCCCACAAACTGATCGGTGAATTCATAAAGTGACTGAGAGAGCCAGCCAGATATCTGGCCAGCCAGTTTTTTGATGTCCGGGCGGTCAAGTGACGGTAGTCGCTCCAGCGACTTACCGAAAGGAAGATCAAGTGCATCAGCGGCCAGTTTGTAACGTGCAGCCACTTTGCGCAGACGTGGCAATACATTCTCACCGATAGTTTTACGCAGGAATGTATTGGCACGGCGACGCCCGTCACAACCAGCCAGCAGCTTTTCGTAACGGTTGCCGAAATACCCGGCTAACCAGTCGGGTATCTCATGCAGGTACTGGGAACGCCACTCATAATCCTGTGGGTTAACAGCCCACAGGCGACGTTCTGTGATCGTCGCATCTGACGGGGTGCTAGGCGCAAAGGTTTCACGCCGCCAGGCATTGACGGCATGGTGTTGGCCAGGCTCCAGCATATCAACCACGGTTACCTTCCGGCAGGTGGGAAAGCAGCTGTGGCATAAGGCGGGCATTGCTGCCCACCCACTCAAGTGGGGTTTTTACTGCCATGCGGCACCGCCTTTGCTGCAAATCGCTGTGGCTTCTTCGCGGATTAACTCAACGATTTCCGTTGCGCTTAAACCTTCCTTGGCTGCATGGGTGGCCAGCTTATCCAGGCGGGTGGAACACAGATCAGCAGCTGCGGCTTTACCTTCCTGCGTGGCTTTGGTGAGCATGGCCAGCAGTTCAGTGCCTGATTTTGTTACTGGTAAATTCTGACGTGTCATGTGCATTTTGGTTTCCTTAAGGCAAAAAAATCCCCGGCCACTTAAAACGTGGCCAAAAAATTCAGGCGGTTAATTAGTGAAAAGCGGGTTGTACTGTGGCGGCTGAGTAGTTCGGTGCCGGAATAAGGTGAAGCTCATACGTTGTCCGCCACCACTCCTGGATCAGCGATTTTATCTCACCAACCCCCAGCGCCCCAGCTGTGTAGAAAATCGCGCGAATCCCCGATAGTGCCTCGATCCGTGCCTCTTTGCTCTCCGCTTCGCGATACACGCAGCACCAGAAAGCGGCGTTAATAGCCAGCCAGTGGCGCGGGTTAGTCATATGTTCTGTGTCATTGAAGAAAAACGGATGCAAAGCGATACGGCCATTTTTACTGGTGCTTTTCTCTGCAAACGCCACAGCGTAGCTATGCGGGACTCCCCACACGGCCAGTTCAGCCCCCAGCGACTTACCCTCAACGGAAATAATGGTCATTAGTGATTCCCCTGCTGCTGCAACTTATGGATGATATGAGGCGCGATCACCATCTGCACCCCACTACTGCTATAAATTGGATGTACCTTTTTGATCGGGCGGTTCGCGGTGCGCTTCGAAAAATCGCTGTCACGTAAACTGCCGAAACCTTCAAACGTTAAACGCGCCCGTGAAATGCCCTGGCGCAGTTGAATCATGCCCCGATAGCCCAGGCGTTCATAAAGCTCACGCCAGCAACACTTGCTTAAGTGAGCTTTAAACCCCCCGGCACCAGAAGTAACCGCAGCAGCATGAAGAACCACTCCGCGCCACTCCGGTGTCAGGTTGTCCCACCATTCAGCAGCCTCACTGCTTTCGCTGAAGTATTTGCGGCGGATCTGCTTTAAATGCTCCAGTCCACGCTTTTGCTGCTCCTGGTTAATCGCCATAGCACCCCCTATAACCCCATCAGACGACGCCACCACGGGCGGTGCGGTTGATGGCCATTGAATTTGTGCATGTGGCCAGGGTTCCAGCGCTGACCGTTCGGCAGTTCTATCCATCCCGTTGAACCACTCGGCAACTGCATGGGTGGCGATTCTTTTTTCAGATAAGTAACAAACGCTTTCATGGTGCTCCCTCACATCAAGCCGGTGGCGTTAGCCGTCACCAGATCCACCGCTGCAGCAAGAACGGGCGCGGATTGGATACGGCTTTCAACGGTATAAGCCAACACGGATAAGCTACGGATTGCATCGCGAGCGCGATCCAGAATTTGTGTACGGCGGGCGGCGGTCATATGACCAGTTGATACGGCTTCCCCAGCAATTGCGCCCACACTGGCTGTGGCACTCAGTGCGCACAGCTGCATGTTGCCTTCTGTGGCATTGTTCACCGGTACGGATGGAAGGCAGTTAATCTGCCCCAGCATCCCATCAAGTAAACGCGCATCTTCGGTGTAATCCGTAATAGCTAAAAGCTCGTCACAGGTTAAACGGTGCGGCTGTGCCGGGTTCAATTTGTTGCGCAGGATCTGCGGCCTCATACCAACAGCAGCGGCCACATCTTCCAGATTGTGCTCAATTGCAAATGCTCGGCAAGCCGCATCAAAGTGCGCATGTTTGGAAGTCTGATAATCAAACATTGTTTTTCTTCCATCCCAATCTCAAAATCACTAAAAGTGATGATTACTTTTCACTGTTCCACGCAAGCCAATCTACAAACACATGTTCTTTCGGTTTGCTTTTAGGTTTGATTTTGAGTTTGCCGGTGTGTACCCAGTAACGTCCCGTGCGCAGTTTTATTTCAACCCTGTCGCAAAAAGTTTTCAGAGGTACCCACCTGCTTTCTGAATGTGTTGCAGCTTTAGTTTGCATACGGCAAAATTCCTCCTTCGTTTGTCACTAATGAGCGTCGGTGACAATAGTTGTTAATAATCTACAAACGGCAATTATCAGTATCTACATTCGAAACAATGCAGAGACTATTTTTAAAATTGTCGTTTGTCAATAATTGCGAACTACAAACATGACAACTTACAACATCAAGACAGGTGCACGCGAAGCAATCGAAAGGGTGTGTGAGGCCTATGGTTTTACATCCAGAATGCAGTTAGCAAATTATCTTGGAATGTCTCCAAGTGCTTTAAGTACACGTATCATGCGTGACAACTTTCCTGCTGATTTAGTGCTACTTTGTGCTCTAGAAACAGGAGCTTCTATCTACTGGCTAACCACTGGTGATGGCGTTAGATTTAATCAGGTGGCAAGTGATACCACTCGAATCTCAGCCTATAAAATCGAAGGGTCTGATATGGTTCGCCAAGCATCCGTAATTTTCGATAAGACAATACTCCCCAACTACAAAGGTGAACTTCAAATAATCAGTGATAGTTCAGTAAGATTTTTCGTAGATATCGCTGATTACCCTGTTACGGACGGTAAGTTCCTTCTTGAGTATTCTGGTACGAAAAGCATCAAAGAATTGACGTTACTTCCTGGTAACAAATTGCGGATTGACTGGGGAAAATATCCAGTTGATTGCGACGTATCTGATGTGCAATTGATTGGGAAGGTTGTGGCCACATACTTAGTGAGTGAGTAATGGCAGTTCGGAAAATCGAAAGCGGTGAATGGTTGTGCGATCTTCGCCCTAATGGGGTGAAAGGTAAGCGTATTCGTAAAAAATTCGCCACGAAAGGTGAAGCACTGGCATATGAAAAATATATCGCCAGCGAAATGGAAGGCAAACCCTGGCTGGGTGAGAAGCAAGATAATCGACGCTTATCAGATCTGATTGAGCAGTGGCATGATCTATATGGTCGAACATTAGCAGATGCCGACCGCATGATGTCGAAATTGAAAGGTATTTGTGCTGGTATGGGAAATCCGATTGCAGCACAAATCACAGCGGCGGATTTCAGCCAATACAGAGAAGGTCGCTTAAAGGGTGAAATTCCGGATATAAATGGACGTTGTATGCCGATACAACCACGGACAGTAAATCATGAGCAACGCTATCTATCTGCCGTATTTGGTACACTAAAAAAACTAGGCCATTGGTCGCTTCCAAATCCATTGGCAGGAATTCCAACCTTTAAAGTTGATGAAAAAATGGTTTCTTTTCTTTATTCAGAAGAAATCAAAACTCTTTTACAATATTTATCCGAATCTAATAGCCCGCACGTTCTCATCATCACTAAGATTTGCCTTGCTACCGGTGCAAGGTGGAGTGAAGCGGAAAATCTAGAAGGCTCTCAAGTTACGCCATACCGTATCACTTACAAAAATACGAAAAGTAGAAAGGTACGTTCTATACCTATCTCAAAAGAGCTTTATAACGAGATACCAAAAAAACGAGGCCAGTTGTTTACCCCGTGCCGTAAAACTTTCGAGCGTACTGTAGCTAAAGCGGGGATTGAACTGCCTGAAGGCCAGTGTACACATGTATTACGACATACATTTGCCAGCCACTTTATGATGAATGGCGGAAACATACTTGTTCTTAAAGAGATTTTAGGCCATTCAGATATAAAAATGACTATGATCTATGCTCACTTTGCGCCAACGCATCTTGAAGATGTAATAACAAAAAATCCTTTATCATTAATAATTTAGAGAAAAATGAACCTTACAATCAATCAATGCATCGTTTTATTTAACATTTTATTTGTGGTTGTTTACATGGGTTATTTATTCAAGATAAATGCATTCAAGATGAATGCTGAACCTCTTACGCATCAACCATTATTCAAAGCCGCACTGGCAATTCCAATAATTAGTTTTTTTCTGCTCGGATTTGTTGCATGGAATGGTCACAATGTTCAAATCGATACGGAAGGATTTAATAATTTCCTAAACATTAGTAAACTTCCTTTAGCTGTTTTATCTTTATCGATTCCACTGGGAGTAGTTGTCAATAATATTCATCGAACAATACAAACAGATAAACAAATCAAAGAAGCAGAAAAGAAAAACAAAGTGGATTTTTTCTATACCCATAGAAAAAACACTATAGAAGCATTACAACACCTTGAATCTTTAGACATTCCTTTGATAAAAAAGAACGCAAAATTAGAATTTGAAAATTGTTATTCTACATATCGTAAATGCTATCCTTATGCTTCAACTACTAATAATAATTTTGATGCTTCCAAGGACTACATACAAAATGCAGAATTAATTTGGTGCCAACTAGTTGAACTATTTAAAAAAGAAGAAATTAATGACTATACAGAGTTATACACCCATATACATAGCATTGAAAAACTATTAGAATTATTGCACAACCTTTATGGACTAAAGCGTTTAGATATTGAAAAACTCTATCAGTGCTCAACCCACGGTGAAGATGAATATATTTTATTCTTAAAAACAAAATTTTCGGATGAATTGGATATAAAAAAATATCTACAATCATACTGGCACTTTCATTTAAAAATGGTTGAGATACTTGAATATAATTTCACCACTGACTTTGTGCTACTTATGAAGGATATAATAAGTTATTCAATCAATAATCGTGATAGAAAATACCCCTTATTTCAATATCACACTACAATTGACGCAAGCGTTCCTCAGTTCATTAAGTTAAAAATCAGCAAAAGAGATCCACAAAATGTCCATGCAGAGTGTTAGCGACTGTTAAGCACTGTTAGTCAGTGTCAATCAACACATTGATTTATATGGTAATGCTTTGTTTTCCCATACTATGTAAGAGGATGTAGGAATTTCGGACGCGGGTTCAACCCCCGCCAGCTCCACCAAATAAATCAAGGGGTTACGTGAAAGCGTAGTCCCTTTTTCTTTGATTGTGGCAGCAAAATGGCGACGGATTTAACGACTCCGTATTGCTCTTCTGCTTTACAATCACAGTCTTCTCACTCCTTTTTCAATAGAGAGAAAACCATCGCCAATGTAACAAATATCTGGTTGTATTCTCTGTGCCCCGTACTGAATTGTATTAATACGTTCCTGACTTAAACCCGAATTTTTTAGCCCATTAAAATCCCCTTGTGTTCGTTGAGCCTAAAAGCATAGAGACACACATTGCTCTCCCCCCTTGCAAGAAGAATGCAGTACTAAAAATACCCTGCTTACAATGAGTTATCTCAAATTGACTCACCTTGTATTAAATCGCAGGGTAAGTTTATTTTAAAGTTTGAAATCATGCTTATACACGCCCTTACAATCCACAATAGTGCATTGTTTTAACTCGTTATTCCCCTAAAAAAGCATCTGGCACTCACCAAATCAAATGTTAACAATTTGTTGTTTTCGATCACAATAAGAAAACAATATGTCGCTTTTGTGCGCATTTTTCAGAAATGTAGATATTTTTAGATTATGGCTACGAAATGAGCATCGCCATGTCACCCTACATCTCATAAGAGGATCGCTTCTGATGAATGCACTGACCGCCGTACACACTAACGCTGTCGATTCAGGCCAGGACTATAGCGGATTCACCCTCACCCCGTCGGCGCAATCCCCTCGCCTGCTGGAACTTACCTTCTCTGAACAGACGACCAAACAGTTCCTTGAACAGGTCGCCGAGTGGCCCGTGCAGGCACTGGAGTACAAATCGTTTCTGCGTTTTCGGGTAGGCAAAATTCTTGACGACTTGTGTGCAAATCAGCTGCAACCACTGCTGTTGAAGACGTTGCTAAACCGCGCTGAAGGTGCGTTGTTGATCAATGCGGTGGGTGTCGATGATGTGAAGCAAGCGGATGAGATGGTGAAGCTGGCAACGGCGGTAGCGCATCTGATTGGTCGTTCCAATTTCGATGCCATGAGCGGTCAGTATTACGCGCGTTTTGTAGTGAAAAATGTCGATAACTCAGATAGCTATCTGCGCCAGCCGCACCGCGTAATGGAACTGCATAACGACGGCACCTACGTTGAAGAAATCACTGATTACGTGCTGATGATGAAAATCGACGAACAGAACATGCAGGGCGGAAACTCGCTGCTGCTGCATCTCGATGACTGGGAACATCTGGACCACTTTTTCAGCCATCCGCTGGCGCGCCGTCCGATGCGCTTTGCCGCGCCGCCAAGTAAAAACGTCAGTAAAGATGTATTCCATCCGGTGTTCGACGTCGATCAGCAGGGTCGCCCGGTGATGCGCTATATCGACCAGTTCGTCCAGCCAAAAGATTTCGAAGAAGGCGTGTGGCTGAGCGAGCTTTCCGATGCCATTGAAACCAGCAAAGGCATTCTGTCTGTGCCGGTTCCCGTTGGCAAATTCCTGTTGATTAACAATCTGTTCTGGCTGCACGGTCGCGACCGCTTTACCGCGCATCCGGATCTGCGTCGTGAACTGATGCGCCAGCGCGGCTATTTCGCATACGCCACTAACCACTACCAGACGCATCAGTAAGCGCAAAGGAATTGAGCGGATGTATGATTTTGTGATTATTGGCGGCGGCATCATCGGCATGTCGACCGCCATGCAACTGATTGACGTCTATCCGGATGCCCGCATTGCGCTACTGGAAAAAGAGTCCGGCCCGGCCTGCCATCAGACGGGTCACAACAGCGGCGTGATCCATGCCGGGGTCTATTACACACCCGGCAGCCTGAAAGCGCAGTTTTGCCTGGCGGGAAACCGCGCCACCAAAGCCTTTTGCGATCAAAACGGCATCCGCTACGACAACTGCGGCAAGATGCTGGTCGCCACATCCGCACTCGAAATGGATCGGATGCGCGCGTTATGGGAACGCACGGCGGCAAACGGTATCGAGCGCGAGTGGTTAAACGCCGACGAGCTGCGCGAGCGTGAACCGAATATCACCGGGCTTGGCGGTATTTTTGTGCCGTCCAGCGGCATTGTCAGCTACTGCGAAGTGACAGCGGCGATGGCAAAAATCTTCCAGGCCAGAGGCGGTGAGATTATCTATAACGCCGAAGTCAGCGGCCTTAATGAGCATAAGAATGGTGTGGTGATACGTACCCGTCAGGGCGGCGAATATGAAGCGTCGACGCTGATTAGCTGTTCCGGGCTGATGGCTGACCGGCTGGTGAAAATGCTCGGCCTCGAACCGGGCTTTATCATCTGCCCGTTCCGAGGCGAGTATTTCCGCCTCGCGCCGGAGCATAACCAGATTGTTAACCACCTGATTTACCCCATTCCCGACCCGGCAATGCCCTTTTTAGGCGTTCATCTCACCCGGATGATCGACGGCAGCGTGACCGTTGGGCCAAACGCGGTGCTGGCTTTCAAACGTGAAGGCTATCGCAAGCGCGACTTCTCATTTAGCGACACGCTGGAGATTTTGGGCTCGTCGGGGATTCGCCGGGTGCTGCAAAACCATCTACGCTCAGGACTGGGCGAGATGAAAAACTCGCTGTGCAAAAGCGGCTATCTGCGGCTGGTGCAAAAGTATTGTCCCCGGCTTTCGTTAAGCGATCTCCAGCCCTGGCCTGCCGGTGTGCGGGCGCAGGCGGTATCGCCGGACGGTAAGCTGATTGACGATTTTCTGTTTGTCACCACCCCGCGCACGATCCACACCTGCAATGCGCCCTCCCCGGCAGCGACATCAGCAATTCCTATTGGTGCGCATATTGTCAGCAAGGTACAAACGCTGTTGGCAAGCCAGAGTAACCCCGGACGCACGCTGCGAGCGGCACGTAGTGTGGATGCCTTACACGCCGCATTTAATCAATAACCTTTGAAAACAGGACGTAACAATGAAACTTAACGACAGTAACTTATTCCGCCAGCAGGCGTTGATTAACGGGGAATGGCTGGACGCCAACAATGGTGAAGTCATCGACGTCACCAATCCGGCGAACGGCGACAAGCTGGGTAGCGTGCCGAAAATGGACGCTGATGAAACCCGCGCCGCTATCGACGCCGCCAATCGCGCCCTGCCCGCCTGGCGTGCGCTTACCGCCAAAGAACGCGCCACCATTCTGCGTAACTGGTTCAATTTGATGATGGAGCACCAGGACGATTTAGCGCGCCTGATGACCCTCGAACAGGGTAAACCGCTGGCTGAAGCGAAAGGCGAAATCAGCTACGCCGCCTCCTTTATTGAGTGGTTTGCCGAAGAAGGCAAACGTATTTATGGCGACACCATTCCCGGTCATCAGGCCGATAAACGCCTGATTGTTATCAAGCAGCCGATTGGCGTTACCGCCGCTATCACGCCGTGGAACTTCCCGGCGGCGATGATTACCCGTAAAGCCGGCCCGGCGCTGGCGGCAGGCTGCACCATGGTGCTGAAACCTGCGAGTCAAACACCGTTCTCTGCGCTGGCGCTGGCGGAGCTGGCGATCCGCGCGGGCGTTCCGGCTGGCGTATTTAACGTCGTCACTGGCTCGGCGGGGGCTGTCGGTAACGAACTGACCAGCAATCCGCTGGTGCGCAAGCTGTCGTTTACCGGCTCAACCGAAATTGGCCGCCAATTAATGGAACAGTGCGCAAAAGACATCAAAAAAGTGTCGCTGGAGCTGGGCGGCAACGCACCGTTTATCGTCTTTGACGATGCCGATCTCGATAAAGCCGTGGAAGGCGCGCTGGCCTCAAAATTCCGCAACGCCGGGCAAACCTGCGTCTGCGCCAACCGTTTATACGTGCAGGACGGCGTGTATGACCGCTTTGCCGAAAAATTGCAGCAGGCGGTGAGCAAACTGCACATCGGCGACGGGCTGGATAAAGGCGTTACCATCGGGCCGCTGATCGATGAAAAAGCGGTAGCCAAAGTGGAAGAGCATATTGCCGATGCGCTGGCGAAAGGCGCTCGCGTGGTTTGCGGCGGTAAAGCGCACGAACGCGGCGGCAACTTCTTCCAGCCGACCATTCTGGTGGACGTTCCGGCTAACGCCAAAGTGTCGAAAGAAGAGACGTTTGGCCCCCTCGCCCCACTGTTCCGCTTTAAAGATGAAGCCGATGTGATTGCGCAAGCCAACGACACCGAGTTTGGTCTTGCCGCCTATTTCTACGCCCGTGATTTAAGCCGCGTCTTCCGCGTAGGCGAGGCGCTGGAGTACGGCATCGTCGGCATCAATACCGGCATTATTTCCAATGAAGTCGCCCCGTTCGGCGGTATCAAAGCCTCGGGACTGGGTCGTGAAGGTTCGAAGTATGGCATCGAAGATTACTTAGAAATCAAATATATGTGCATCGGTCTTTAACTGGAGAACGCGAATGAGCAGCAATAAAGAGTTAATGCAGCGCCGCAGTCAGGCAGTTCCTCGTGGCGTTGGGCAGATTCATCCGATTTTCGCTGATCGTGCGGAAAACTGCCGGGTGTGGGACGTTGAAGGCCGTGAGTATCTTGATTTCGCGGGCGGGATTGCGGTGCTCAACACCGGGCACCTGCATCCGAAAGTGGTGGCGGCGGTAGAAGCGCAACTGAAAAAACTGTCGCATACCTGCTTCCAGGTGCTGGCTTACGAGCCGTATCTGGAGTTGTGCGAAATAATGAATCAGAAGGTGCCGGGCGATTTCGCCAAAAAAACGCTGCTGGTAACGACCGGTTCCGAAGCGGTGGAAAACGCGGTGAAAATCGCCCGCGCTGCCACCAAACGCAGCGGCACCATCGCCTTTAGCGGCGCTTATCACGGGCGCACGCACTACACGCTGGCGCTGACCGGCAAGGTGAATCCGTACTCTGCGGGCATGGGCCTGATGCCGGGGCATGTTTATCGCGCGCTTTATCCTTGCCCGCTGCACGGCATCAGTGAAGATGACGCTATCGCCAGTATCCACCGAATCTTCAAAAATGATGCGGCACCGGAAGATATCGCTGCCATCGTGATTGAGCCGGTTCAGGGCGAAGGCGGTTTCTACGCCGCAACGCCTGCCTTTATGCAGCGTTTACGCGCACTGTGTGACGAGCACGGGATTATGCTGATTGCCGATGAAGTGCAGAGCGGCGCGGGGCGTACCGGCACGCTGTTTGCAATGGAGCAGATGGGCGTGTCACCGGATCTTACCACCTTTGCGAAATCGATCGCGGGCGGCTTCCCGCTGGCGGGCGTCACCGGGCGCGCCGAAGTGATGGACGCGGTCGCACCTGGCGGTCTGGGCGGCACCTATGCCGGTAACCCGATTGCCTGCGTAGCCGCGCTGGAAGTGTTGAAGGTGTTCGAGCAGGAAAATCTGCTGCAAAAAGCCAACGACCTGGGCCAGAAGCTAAAAGACGGATTATTGGCGATCGCCGAAAAACACACCGAGATCGGCGACGTTCGCGGGCTAGGGGCGATGATTGCCATCGAGCTGTTTGAAGATGGCGATCACAGCAAACCGGACGCAAAACTCACCGCCGAGATCGTGGCGCGCGCCCGTGACAAAGGCCTGATTCTTCTCTCCTGCGGCCCGTATTACAACGTGCTGCGCATCCTTGTGCCGCTCACTATTGAAGATGCTCAGATTCGTCAGGGTCTGGAGATCATCGGCCAGTGTTTTGATGAGGCGAAACAATAGCTATGTCTGTTTGTAAGAGTTAACCGTTGCTAAGGGAATGATAACGATACAGTAAAAAATAATAACGATGAGGCGATCGACAAAGTTAAAAATGACTGCGGACTGTCCCCTCGCCCCTCTGGGGAGAGGGTTAGGGTGAGGGGTATACACGCTGCTAAACCCTCACCCCGACCCTCTCCCTGAGGGAGAGGGAGAAAACCATCACGCTTTCGCTTTTAAGATTTTGTTGACCGCCTCAATTAAACGCGTGACCCGACGCGGGAAATGTCGGGGCGCTCTCCCAAGTGACACACTTTCGAGAGGATTCAGGATGGGGCAATCATCGCAACCACATGAGCTAGGCGGCGGGCTGAAATCACGCCACGTCACCATGTTGTCTATTGCCGGTGTTATCGGCGCAAGTCTGTTTGTCGGTTCGAGCGTCGCCATCGCCGAAGCGGGCCCTGCGGTATTACTGGCTTATCTGTTCGCCGGATTACTGGTGGTTATGATTATGCGGATGCTGGCAGAAATGGCGGTCGCCACGCCCGACACCGGCTCCTTTTCCACCTACGCCGATAAAGCCATTGGTCGCTGGGCGGGCTATACCATCGGCTGGCTGTACTGGTGGTTTTGGGTACTGGTTATCCCGCTGGAAGCCAACATCGCCGCCATGATCCTGCATTCGTGGGTTCCAGGTATTCCCATCTGGTTATTTTCCCTGGTCATTACCCTCGCCTTAACCGGCAGTAATTTATTAAGCGTTAAAAACTACGGTGAATTTGAATTCTGGCTGGCGATATGCAAAGTGATTGCCATTCTGGCGTTTATTTTCCTTGGAGCTGTAGCAATTAGCGGTTTTTACCCTTATGCCGAAGTGAGCGGTATTTCAAGATTGTGGGATAGCGGCGGCTTTATGCCGAACGGCTTTGGCGCGGTATTAAGCGCGATGCTGATAACCATGTTTTCTTTTATGGGGGCAGAGATTGTCACCATTGCGGCAGCCGAATCCGACACGCCGGATAAACATATTGTCCGCGCCACCAACTCGGTTATCTGGCGTATCTCCATTTTCTATTTGTGTTCTATTTTTGTCGTCGTGGCACTCATTCCGTGGAATATGCCAGGACTGAAAACCGTGGGTTCCTACCGTTCCGTGCTGGAGCTGCTGAATATTCCACATGCAAAATTCATTATGGACTGCGTTATTTTGCTGTCGGTGACCAGTTGTCTGAACTCGGCTCTGTATACCGCCTCAAGGATGCTCTACTCCTTAAGCCGTCGCGGGGATGCGCCAGCGGCAATGGGTAAAATCAACCGCAGCAAAACCCCGTATGTGGCAGTATTACTCTCGACCGGCGCGGCGTTTTTAACGGTGGTAGTGAACTATTACGCGCCTGCGAAAGTGTTTAAATTCCTGATCGACAGCTCCGGCGCTATTGCCCTGCTGGTTTATTTAGTCATCGCCGTTTCGCAATTGCGGATGCGTAAAATCCTGCTGGCGGAAGGCGGCGAAATTCGCCTGCGCATGTGGCTTTATCCGTGGCTCACCTGGCTGGTGATTGGCTTTATTACCTTTGTACTGGTGGTGATGTTATTCCGCCCGGCGCAGCAACTGGAGGTAATTTCCACCGGCTTATTAGCGATAGGGATTATCTGTACCGTGCCAATTATGGCACGCTGGAAAAAGCTGATATTGTGGCAAAAAACACCCGTTCATAATACGCGCTGATAATGTTCAGGAGTCACACCATGACCATTACGTCTCTGGATGGCTACCGCTGGTTGAAAAACGATATTATTCGCGGCAATTTTCAGCCAGATGAAAAATTACGGATGAGTTCGCTAACGTCGCGTTATGCACTCGGCGTCGGGCCGTTGCGGGAAGCCCTTTCGCAACTGGTGGCGGAACGGCTGGTCACGGTGGTGAATCAAAAAGGGTATCGGGTGGCGTCTATGTCAGAGCAAGAACTGCTCGATATTTTCGACGCCCGCGCCAATATGGAAGCGATGCTGGTGAGTCTGGCAATTGCCCGTGGCGGCGATGAGTGGGAGGCTGACGTTCTCGCAAAAGCGCATTTGCTCAGTAAGCTTGAGGCTTGTGACGCCAGCGAGAAAATGCTTGATGAATGGGACCAGCGCCATCAGGCATTTCATACTGCAATTGTGGCGGGCTGTGGCTCCCACTATTTACTGCAAATGCGTGAACGGTTGTTTGATCTGGCGGCGCGCTATCGGTTCATCTGGCTGCGGCAAACGGTGCTTTCTATAGAAATGCTGGAAGATAAACATGAACAGCACCAGACCCTGACTAAGGCGGTACTGGCGCGAGATACGGCGCGCGCCAGTGAGTTAATGCGCCAGCATTTACTGACGCCAATTCCGATTATCCAGCAGGCGATGGCTGGCAATTAACTACTCTTCAGGAATACGCAACACCTGCCCCGGGTAAATTTTATCCGGGCTTTTTAGCATCGGTTTATTCGCTTCGAAGATTTTATTGTAGAGATTGGCGTTACCGTAAACCTGTTTGGAAATAGCACTCAGAGTGTCACCAGACTTAACGGTATAAAACTGGCTGGCAGTGCCTGGCGTCGCCGTTTTTACCTGATCGTCCACGCTGGCAATACCGGAAATATTCCCCACTGCAACAAGGATTTTTTCCTTCGCTTCCTGACTTAAGCCGTCACCTGTAACCGTCGCTTTACCATCGACAATCTGAATATTCACTTTATCGGCATCAGGTATACCGGTTTTGTTCAGATGTTCCTGCACCTTCTTCGCCTGATCGTCTTTATCATGCTGACCAGTGACCGCGTCCCAGAGCTTTTCTCCGGCATCTTTCACAAAATTGAACAGACCCATAACTACCTCATTCGTTAATGGAAACACTCAGAAAGTGTAGCAGAGGAACGCGGCGCGTTAACGCCGCAGGATGAGCACAGGATCAATCGCGGGTTTGCACCCAGAAAGCGTGAATTAAACCAGGGATATAGCCAAGAAGTGTCAGCAAAATATTAATAATGAATGCCCAACCAAATCCTTTCCCCAGCAGCACGCCGAGCGGTGGCAAAATGATGGTGATGACGATTCTCCAGAACCCCATATGTCCTCCCTATAAGAAAATTACTCATTGTTTAAAAAGAAATTTTATCTCTTAAGCATAGTAATTTTAGCGGAGTCTGCCTGTTTCAGCCTTTGCTTTTACCCTCATTTACGCTGCTGACGCTGGTATACGTTGCATTTTTAGTTTAGAGTTTACTTAATTTAGAAAACACTTAAATAAATATGACTGAACTAGCCCAACTACAGGCCAGCGCCGAACAGGCTGCGGCCTTACTGAAAGCAATGAGTCACCCCAAACGGTTGCTGATTCTGTGCATGATTTGCGGTTCCCCCGGCACCAGCGCCGGTGAACTGGCGCGCATTACCGGACTGAGTGCCTCTGCAACGTCACAGCATCTGGCACGGATGCGTGACGAAGGGCTTATCGACAGCCAACGGGATGCCCAACGCATTCTTTATTTCATTAAAAATGAGGCGGTAAATGCCATTATCGCCACCCTGAAAAACGTCTATTGTCCGTAAGGAGTAGCAATGGCTTTAACAACAATTCCACCGCTTGATGCACAAGAATTAATCTCACGCGGTGCAAAGTTAATCGATATTCGCGATGCCGATGAATATCTTCGTGAACATATTCCTGAAGCGGATCTGGCGCCATTATCCGTACTGGAACAGTCTGGTCTTCCGACAAAATTACGTAGCGAACAAATTATATTCCACTGTCAGGCAGGAAAACGCACCAGTAATAATGCACAAAAATTAGCAGCGATTGCCGCTCCCGCAGATATCTTTTTACTGGAGGGCGGTATTGATGGCTGGAAAAAAGCGGGATTGCCGGTAGCTGAAAATAAATCGCAGCCTTTACCATTAATGCGTCAGGTACAGATCACAGCTGGTGGCTTAATATTAATCGGCGTCGTATTGGGTTATGCCGTGAATAGCGCGTTCTTCTTATTAAGCGGCTTTGTCGGTGCGGGATTAATGTTTGCGGGCATCAGCGGTTTTTGCGGGATGGCAAGGTTGTTAGATAAGATGCCGTGGAATCAGCGAGCGTAAGAAGCGACGCCGGACGCGCCATAGTGGCGGCATCCGGCAGCAGTCATTAGATCAGGAAATCGTCGAGAGATTTACCTTCAGCCAGTGCCTGAGCGATCGGTTTCGGTGTACGACCCTGGCCGGTCCAGGTTTTGACTTCACCATTAAAATCGGTGAATTGATATTTTGCCGGACGCGGCTGGCGTTTTTTACCTGCACGCGGTGCAGCAGAATTATTACCGAATAACTCTTCCGGGTTAATTCCGTCAGCCTTCATCAGCTCCAGCCAGGTGCTAATTTTCTCCTGGCGCTCTGCCAGTTCACGCTGCTGCTGTTCTTCTTCTTCACGTCTTTCTTTAGTGACAACCCTGAATTTTTCGAGCATTTCTTCAAGAACGTCAATGGAGAATTCGCGAGCCATCGCACGGAGGGTGCGAATGTTATTTAAACTTTGTAACATTACGGACATAATAAAGAAAACCTTTTAACGCCAAAACAAAAAAAAGTATTTCGTCGCGTAGTGTAAGCGATCACTTATTATATTTCCACAAAATTTAATCTATTTACAGTCGCGCGCGATATTATTTCAACCGTTATTTCCAGGCAGATTAATAATTATTTTCGGTTTATATATTAGCCATTTGACTTATCATTGCAGACATTTGCGAATAATCGGATGCCCTCTGTGCCATCATCACCGAAGGTAGATTAAAGAAAATTGAATAAAAATGCATACATAAAGAATAAAAACAAAGTTTCAGTAACTGAAGTTTTATGCTGGCATTAGTGGCTTCAGGTCATTAAAAATGCTAAATGAGCTCAACCCGCTACTTAAGCCGGATTGTCTACGCTTTACGGCGTTAACAGCCCTTAACCGCCCCACCAGCACAGTTCACAATGACAACGTAATAATATGATTTTAAATAAAATTATTCATAAAGGCATTTAAAAATCCATAATGTATAAAAAATACGCCATTGCGGAACATTTTATCTACAAAAACAAAATAAATAAAAATTTTTCACTAATTGATTACTAACAACCAGCAATATACGCTATGCAAAAATGAAACAGGCAGTCTAAAGCACTGCTTCCATTTCCATTCATACCCGATTTCGCTTTTATTAAGGAGCATTAGCATGTTCTCACCGCAGTCACGCTTGCGTCATGCAGTTGCAGACACGTTCGCGATGGTTGTTTACTGTACTGTCGTGAACATGTGTATTGAAGTTTTCCTCTCCGGGATGAGCTTCGAACAGTCTTTTTATTCCAGGCTGGTGGCCGTTCCGGTGAATATCTTAATTGCATGGCCATATGGCATGTACCGCGATCTGTTTATGCGCGCGGCACGCAAAGTTAGCCACTCTGGTTGGACAAAAAATCTGGCTGATATTTTGGCTTATGTGACGTTCCAGTCACCAGTGTATATGGCGATCTTATTAGTGGTAGGCGCAGACTGGCACCAGATTATGGCAGCGGTCAGTTCAAACATCGTTGTTTCGATGCTGATGGGGGCGGTCTATGGCTACTTCCTTGATTACTGTCGCCGCTTGTTCAAAGTGAGCAGCTACCAGCAGGTAAAAGCCTGACCCTTCTTTTCGCGACTGGCATCGCCAGTCGCGTCTTTAACTGGCTTCGCCAAATAAGCCATGCAAATAACGTTCAAGCGCAACACGCGAACTAAAGCCATGCGGGATACCGTAATGCTCATGACGTTCACCCGCTAAATAGAGCGGAAATTGCTGGTAATGATCGCAAGTTTTAATATCGGAAGCAGGTTCAGCCAGTGTGGAACTACGTTCTTTTAATGTTGGATGAATTATCAGTGCGGTACGTCCCATTCTCGCTTCGCGGTTAACATAGACATAATGTTCCCCACGACGGTAACCGTATGCTTTCTGGGTTACTACATCGACAGTAAAACCGACTTTCTCAAGTACGCGCGCCACCTCGTCTGGTCGTAAATACATATTTTATCCTCGTTAATATCTACTGCGCGCCTACCTTACCTGATTGCGCATTCACAACGCTTTCAGAAAAGTCCATAAAGCCGCGATGAATCTCTGTTAAGAAAATTATGGTCTACACTGAAAATTACATCGAATTCTAATGGGGGATCATATGTTTAACAGACCGAACCGCAACGACGTCGATGATGGCGTGCAGGATATTCAGAATGACGTCAATCAATTAGCCGACAGTCTCGAATCTGTATTGAAGTCCTGGGGCAGCGACGCCAAAGGTGAAGCCGAAGCCGCACGCAGTAAAGCTCAGGCTCTACTGAAAGAAACCAGAGCGCGGATGCATGGTCGTACTCGCGTCCAGCAAGCCGCGCGCGATGCAGTTGGCTGCGCAGATTCTTTTGTTCGTGAAAGACCCTGGTGTAGCGTGGGTACAGCAGCTGCGGTAGGTATTTTTATCGGCGCGCTGTTAAGCATACGCAAATCGTAATGCAACAATGATAATAAATACGCGTCTTTGACCCCGAAGCCTGACTTCGGGGTTTTTAACTTAAGGCTCTGCGTAATTGTTGTGCCACCTGCTGCGCCATACTCTCACTGATAATATTGGTAAACGAGAGAAGCAATCCTCCTTTCCCACTTGATCGGATACGCCAGTCGCTAAGTGCCTGCACCGCAAGGCCAGCAGTATTGGCTTTACGCGCGTGGAAAATATCGTCACCCACCATGCTGATAACCATCTGGATGCCGCCTTTTTGTGGCATAACCAGGAATCCCTGTTGCGTAAGCGCCTGTTCAATCCACTGCCTACGCTGCGCATAGTGCTGACGCATTTTCTTCAGATGCCGCCAGAAATGCCCCTCGCGAAGAAAGTCAGCCAGTGTGTTCTGCCATAGAACTGGCACTGCACATGGCTTCAGTGACGCCTGTTGGCGGAATTGCGTAATCTGCTCCACCGGCACCACCAGCCACGCACAGCGCAATGCAGGAAATAGCGATTTGCTGAATGTTCCGGCATAAATCACCCGCTGTGGCGCGTCGAGGCTTTTCAGCGCCGGTAATGGCTTACCGTGATAACGGAATTCACTGTCGTAATCGTCTTCAATAATCCACGCCCGCGCACGCTCTGCCCACGCCAGCACCTGATGCCTGCGCGCCAGTGAGAGCGCAACACCGAGCGGGCTTTGGTGTGCCGGAGTTATCAGGGCAAAATGCGCATCAGGATAATTTTGCATTCCACTTGCGACATCCAGTCCGTTGTCATCAACAGGCACAGGTAAAATTTCCACACCGTGGCGAGTAACAATCGGACGAATCAGCGGAAAGCCAGGATCTTCCATCCACATCCCGTCTCCCGGTTTCGCCAGCGTGTGCAGAATTAAGGCCATTGAGGCTGCATAACCGTGAGTGATAAAGACCTGTTCTGGCTGGCATTCAATCCCGCGTGAGACGCGTAAATAATCAACAATTGCCTCACGCAACGCCACCTCACCACAGACATCGCCTAACGCCAAATCAAAGCGCGTCTGGGTACGCAGACGGCGCCCCATCACCCGCGCCCACAGCTCTCGCGGAAAGAGATCGAGTGCGGGTAATCCCATCTGGAATGGTAGCGGTTGCTGGCTTTCACCGGCAAAGGCAAGCACATCCACAGCGGATTGTTGGGGATGTATTTGCTCGCTGACAAAGGTGCCCGCCTGCCCCCGCCGTACCAGCCATCCTTGTGCCACCAGCTCAGCATAAGCATTTTCGACGGTGGATCGAGACACGCCCAGCTCCTGCGACCAGGTACGACTGGAAGGTAGCCTTGCGCCGGGTTTCAGTTCCCCTTGCTCAATAGCCGTTTTTAACTGACGGGCGATATCCTGATAGCGCGGCATATGGTCTGCTTTTTTAGGTAATTTATGGCTCTCTTTAGCAGTCCATTATAGTGCTACATTGCGGGCGTTAATAAGAGGAGAAACTGTATGACTACATTACGTCAGCCTTACTACGAACTTAGCCCGGCAGTGTATAACGCGCTGGTGCAGGCCAAAACGGCGCTGGAAAATAGTGCGCTGGATACCACACTGATGGAGTTAGTTTATTTGCGCGTCTCGCAAATCAACGGCTGCGCATTTTGTCTGGAGATGCACAGTAAAGCATTACGCAAATCCGGTGTGCCGCAGCACAAGCTGGACGCTCTGGCAGGCTGGCGGGTGAGCCATCATTTTGACGATCGCGAGCGGGCGGCGCTGGCCTGGGCGGAATCGGTGACCGATATTGCCCGAAGCCATGCAGAAGACGACGTTTATCAACCTTTGCTTGAATATTTCAGCGCAGCAGAGATCAGCGACCTGACTTTTGCCATCGGACTGATGAATTGCTTTAACCGCCTGGCCGTTTCCATGCGGATGTAACTTCCTGATGCCGGGTAATCACCCGGCTATAGAACACAAAACCCCCTACCCCGCTGAGCTGCTCGACGGCGGTGAGACTTATCGAAATTTCCCATATCTTGTATGGTTGAATCTTTTTTCAACTACATCTAGTATCCCTGTATCAACAGAGAGACAACCCGACGCGTATCATCGCGCCGTATCTTCATTTTAAACGGAAATACGAATCATGCGCATTATTATTTACACTCGTAACGATTGCGTTCAGTGCCACGCCACCAAACGGGCGATGGAAAACCGGGGCTTTGATTTTGAAATGATTAATGTCGATCGCGTTCCTGAAGCGGCGGAAGCGTTGCGTGCTCAGGGCTTTCGTCAGTTGCCGGTAGTGATTGCAGGCGATCTTAGCTGGTCTGGTTTTCGTCCGGACATGATCAACCGTCTGCATCCAGCGCCACACGCGGCCAGTGCATGAGCCAGCTCGTCTACTTCTCCAGCAGCTCCGAAAATACGCAGCGTTTTATCGAACGTTTAGGGCTGCCCGCCGTGCGCATTCCACTCAATGAGCGGGAACGGATTCAGGTAGACGAGCCTTACATCCTGATCGTGCCCTCTTACGGCGGTGGCGGTACGGCTGGCGCTGTGCCACGACAGGTGATTCGCTTTTTAAACGACGAACATAACCGGGCGTTGCTTCGCGGCGTTATTGCTTCGGGTAATCGCAACTTTGGTGAGGCGTATGGTCGCGCCGGAGATGTGATTGCCCGGAAATGCGGCGTGCCGTGGCTGTACCGCTTTGAACTCATGGGTACGCAAAGCGATATCGAAAATGTTCGTAAAGGAGTAACCGAATTTTGGCAACGACAACCGCAGACCGCCTGACGCAGGAAACAATGGATTACCACGCCCTGAATGCGATGCTTAACCTTTACGATAGCGCAGGTCGCATTCAGTTCGATAAAGACCGCCAGGCCGTAGACGCCTTTATGGCGACGCATGTACGCCCGAACAGTGTGACCTTCAGTAGCCAGCAGCAGCGCCTGAACTGGTTGGTCAACGAAGGTTACTATGATGAAAGCGTTCTTAATCGCTACTCTCGCGACTTTGTCATTACGCTGTTTACCCGCGCGCACGCCAGCGGTTTTCGTTTCCAGACGTTCCTCGGTGCATGGAAGTTTTACACCAGCTATACGTTGAAGACATTCGACGGTAAGCGTTATCTGGAGGATTTTGCCGATCGAGTCACTATGGTGGCGCTGACGCTGGCACAAGGCGATGAAACGCTGGCGTTGCAACTGACCGATGAAATGCTGTCAGGACGCTTTCAGCCTGCCACGCCAACATTCCTCAACTGTGGTAAACAGCAGCGCGGCGAACTGGTTTCCTGTTTTCTGCTGCGTATTGAAGACAATATGGAGTCGATTGGTCGGGCGGTAAATTCCGCACTGCAACTGTCAAAACGCGGCGGCGGCGTGGCATTTTTGCTGTCGAATCTGCGGGAAGCGGGCGCGCCAATTAAACGTATTGAAAATCAATCTTCTGGCGTAATTCCTGTGATGAAAATGCTGGAAGACGCATTTTCCTATGCCAATCAGCTCGGCGCTCGTCAGGGGGCGGGGGCAGTCTATTTACATGCCCATCATCCCGATATTCTGCGTTTTCTCGACACAAAGCGGGAAAATGCCGACGAGAAAATCCGCATTAAAACGCTGTCGCTGGGCGTGGTGATCCCGGATATCACCTTCCATCTGGCGAAAAAGAATGCGCAGATGGCACTGTTTTCGCCCTATGACGTTGAGCGGGTTTACGGCAAGCCGTTTGCCGATATCGCCATCAGCGAACACTATGACGAACTGGTTGCCGATGAACGCATTCGCAAAAAATACCTCAACGCCCGTGATTTCTTCCAGCGACTGGCAGAAATCCAGTTTGAGTCCGGCTATCCGTACATCATGTATGAAGACACGGTAAACCGTGCTAACCCTGTCGCCGGGCGCATAAATATGAGCAATCTTTGCTCAGAGATTTTGCAGGTAAACAGCGCCTCAGAGTATGACGAGAATCTCAACTATGCTCGCACAGGCCATGATATTTCCTGCAATTTAGGTTCGTTGAATATTGCCCACACCATGGATTCCCCCGACTTTGCCCGCACGGTAGAAACAGCCGTGCGCGGTCTGACGGCGGTGTCGGATATGAGTCATATCCGCAGCGTGCCCTCCATCGAGACCGGAAATACCGCCTCGCACGCCATCGGGCTGGGGCAGATGAATTTACACGGTTATCTGGCGCGGGAAGGCATCGCCTATGGTTCGCCGGAGGCTCTGGATTTCACCAATCTCTATTTCTATACCATCACCTGGCACGCGCTGCGCACCTCGATGTTGCTGGCGCGCGAACGCGGTGAAACCTTCGCCGGGTTCAAACAGTCGCGCTATGCCAGCGGTGAATATTTTAGCCAATATCTGCAAGGTAACTGGCAGCCGAAAACGGCGAAAGTTGGCGAACTGTTTGCCCGTAGCGGTATTACGCTACCTACCCGTGAGATGTGGGCGCGACTGCGCGACGACGTGATGCGCTATGGCATCTACAACCAGAATCTCCAGGCGGTGCCACCAACCGGTTCTATCTCTTATATCAACCATGCTACGTCGAGTATTCATCCGATTGTGGCGAAAGTAGAGATCCGCAAAGAGGGTAAAACCGGGCGCGTTTACTACCCTGCCCCGTTTATGACTAATGAGAATCTGGCGCTGTATCAGGACGCTTACGAAATTGGCGCGGAAAAGATTATCGACACCTACGCCGAAGCGACACGCCATGTCGATCAGGGGCTGTCGCTGACGCTGTTTTTCCCCGATACCGCCACCACCCGCGATATCAACAAAGCGCAGATTTACGCCTGGCGTAAGGGTATCAAAACGCTCTATTACATTCGCCTGCGTCAGATGGCGCTGGAAGGTACTGAAATTGAAGGCTGCGTCTCCTGCGCACTTTAAGGATTGCTTATGAAACTCTCACGTATCAGCGCCATCAACTGGAACAAGATTACTGACGATAAAGATCTGGAGGTGTGGAATCGCCTGACCAGTAATTTCTGGCTACCGGAAAAAGTGCCGCTGTCGAACGATATCCCCGCCTGGCAGACATTAAGCGCCGTAGAGCAACAACTGACGATGCGTGTTTTTACTGGCCTGACGCTACTCGACACGCTACAAAATGTTATCGGCGCACCTTCGCTGATGCCCGATGCGATCACGCCCCATGAAGAGGCGGTATTATCAAATATCAGCTTTATGGAAGCGGTTCATGCCCGCTCTTACAGTTCGATTTTCTCGACGCTGTGCCAGACAAAAGATGTCGATGCCGCCTACGCCTGGAGTGAAGAAAACGCGCCGTTGCAGCGAAAAGCACAGATTATTCAGCAACATTATCGCGGCGATAATCCGCTGAAAAAGAAAATCGCCAGTGTCTTTCTGGAATCATTTTTGTTCTACTCTGGCTTCTGGCTGCCGATGTATTTTTCCAGTCGCGGTAAGCTGACTAATACCGCCGACCTGATCCGTCTGATTATCCGCGATGAAGCAGTGCACGGTTATTACATCGGTTATAAATATCAGAAAAACCTGGAAAAAATCTCCCAGGCACAACGCGAAGAGTTAAAGAATTTTGCCTTCGATTTGTTGCTGGAACTCTACGACAACGAACTGCAATACACCGATGAGCTGTACGCCGAAACCTCGTGGGCTGACGATGTAAAAGCGTTTCTCTGCTACAACGCCAATAAAGCGTTGATGAATCTGGGGTACGAACCGCTTTTCCCGGCAGAAATGGCGGAAGTGAATCCGGCAATCCTCGCCGCGCTTTCGCCGAATGCCGATGAAAATCACGATTTCTTTTCCGGTTCTGGCTCCTCTTATGTGGTAGGAAAAGCGGTCGAAACAGAAGACGAAGACTGGAATTTCTGACACGGTTATTTAAAAAATATCACCAACCGCAGCAGGGAAATAATTTTCATTAAATGGCTTTTTATCACACAGATATTTTGTGGTGATCTACACTGATACTCTGTTGCATTATTCGCCTGAAACTACAATATTCAGGCGTTTTTTCGCTATCTATAACAAAAAATATCAACTTTTCTCGATTTGCTCTCAGCCCTTATATCACGGGAAATTCCGGCAATTTGCTCACATCAATATTCATGCCACATTTGCCATCAGGGGTTGCCTCAGATTCTCAGTATGTTAGGGTAGAAAAAAGTGACTATTTCCATCGGGTAATATATCGACATAAACAAATAACAGGAATCTTTCTATTGCATGGCAATTAAATTAGAAATTAAAAACCTCTATAAAATATTTGGCGAGCATCCACAACGGGCTTTCAAATATATCGAACAAGGACTTTCAAAAGAACAAATTCTGGAAAAAACAGGTCTATCGCTTGGCGTAAAAGACGCCAGTCTGGCCATTGAAGAAGGCGAGATATTTGTCATCATGGGATTATCCGGTTCGGGTAAATCCACAATGGTACGCCTTCTCAATCGCCTGATTGAACCCACCCGTGGACAAGTACTGATTGACGGTGTGGATATTGCCAAAATATCCGATGCCGAACTCCGTGAGGTGCGCAGAAAAAAGATTGCGATGGTCTTCCAGTCCTTTGCCTTAATGCCACATATGACCGTGCTGGACAATACTGCCTTCGGCATGGAATTAGCTGGAATTAACGCCGAAGAACGCCGGGAAAAAGCTATTGATGCACTGCGTCAGGTCGGGCTGGAAAATTATGCCCACAGTTACCCGGACGAACTTTCTGGCGGGATGCGCCAACGTGTCGGATTGGCTCGCGCATTAGCCATCAATCCGGATATTTTATTAATGGATGAAGCCTTCTCGGCGCTCGACCCACTAATTCGCACCGAGATGCAGGATGAGCTGGTAAAATTACAGGCGAAACATCAGCGCACCATTGTATTTATTTCCCACGATCTCGATGAAGCTATGCGTATTGGCGACAGAATTGCCATTATGCAAAATGGTGAAGTCGTTCAGGTCGGTACACCGGATGAAATTCTCAATAATCCGGCGAATGATTATGTCCGTACCTTCTTCCGTGGCGTCGATATTAGCCAGGTGTTCAGCGCAAAAGATATTGCCCGCCGCAGCCCTAATGGCTTAATTCGTAAAACACCCGGCTTCGGCCCGCGTTCGGCGCTGAAATTATTGCAGGATGAAGACCGCGAATATGGTTACGTCATCGAACGCGGTAATAAATTTGTCGGCGCAGTGTCTATCGATTCGTTAAAAGCAGCATTAACGCAGCAGCAAGGTCTTGATGCGGCGCTGATTGATGCGCCGTTAGCGGTCGATGCTCAGACGCCTCTTAGCGAGTTGCTCTCTCATGTCGGACAGGCGCCGTGTGCGGTGCCCGTGGTCGACGAGGACCAACAGTATGTCGGCATCATTTCGAAAGGAATGCTGCTGCGCGCTTTAGATCGTGAGGGGGTAAACAATGGCTGATCAAAATAATCCGTGGGATACCACACCAGCGGCGGACAGCGCCGCACAATCCGCAGACGCCTGGGGTACACCGGCTGCTGCACCGACTGACGGCGGTGGCGCTGACTGGCTGTCCAGTACGCCTGCGCCAAACGTCGAGCATTTTAATATTCTCGATCCATTCCACAAGACGCTGATCCCACTCGACAGTTGGGTAACTGAAGGGATCGACTGGGTCGTTACCCATTTCCGTCCCGTCTTTCAGGGTGTGCGCGTTCCGGTGGATTATATTCTCAACGGTTTCCAGCAATTGCTGCTGGGTATGCCTGCACCTGTGGCGATTATCGTTTTCGCTCTCATCGCCTGGCAGATTTCCGGCGTCGGTATGGGCGTTGCGACATTGGTTTCACTGATTGCTATCGGCGCGATTGGCGCATGGTCGCAAGCAATGGTCACCCTGGCGCTGGTATTAACCGCCCTGCTGTTCTGTATCGTCATCGGTTTGCCGCTGGGAATCTGGCTGGCGAGAAGTCCGCGAGCAGCGAAAATAATCCGTCCACTGCTTGATGCCATGCAGACCACGCCCGCGTTTGTTTATCTGGTGCCAATCGTCATGCTGTTTGGTATCGGTAACGTGCCGGGCGTGGTGGTGACGATCATCTTTGCTCTGCCGCCGATTATCCGTCTGACCATTCTGGGGATTAACCAGGTTCCGGCGGATCTGATTGAAGCCTCGCGCTCATTCGGTGCCAGCCCGCGCCAGATGCTGTTCAAAGTTCAGTTACCGCTGGCGATGCCGACCATTATGGCGGGCGTTAACCAGACGCTGATGCTGGCTCTTTCAATGGTGGTCATCGCCTCGATGATTGCTGTTGGCGGGCTTGGTCAGATGGTTCTGCGCGGTATCGGTCGTCTGGATATGGGGCTTGCCACCGTTGGCGGCGTCGGGATTGTGATCCTCGCCATTATCCTCGATCGCCTGACGCAGGCCGTTGGGCGCGACTCACGCAGTCGCGGCAACCGTCGCTGGTACACCACTGGCCCTGTCGGCCTGCTGACCCGCCCATTCATTAAGTAACTCTGCACTTGCCCGGTGACGCCGGGCATTATCACCCTGCCAAAAAAAGGAATAACAATGCGACATAGCGTACTTTTTGCGACAGCGTTTGCCACGCTTATCTCTACACAAACTTTTGCTGCCGATCTGCCGGGCAAAGGCATTACTGTTAATCCAGTTCAGAGCACCATCACTGAAGAAACCTTCCAGACGCTGCTGGTCAGTCGTGCACTAGAGAAATTAGGTTATACCGTCAATAAACCCAGCGAAGTGGATTACAACGTTGGCTACACCTCGCTTGCTTCTGGCGATGCGACCTTTACCGCAGTGAACTGGACGCCGCTGCATGACAACATGTACGAAGCTGCCGGTGGCGATAAGAAATTTTATCGTGAAGGGGTATTTGTTAATGGCGCGGCGCAGGGTTACCTGATCGATAAGAAAACCGCCGACCAGTACAAAATCACCAACATCGCGCAACTGAAAGATCCGAAGATCGCCAAACTATTTGATACCAACGGCGACGGTAAAGCGGATTTAACCGGCTGTAACCCAGGCTGGGGCTGCGAAGGTGCGATCAACCACCAGCTTGCCGCGTATGAACTGACCAACACCGTGACGCATAATCAGGGTAACTATGCGGCGATGATGGCTGACACCATCAGTCGTTACAAAGAGGGCAAGCCGGTGTTTTACTACACCTGGACGCCGTACTGGGTGAGTAACGAACTGAAGCCGGGCAAAGATGTCGTCTGGTTGCAGGTGCCGTTCTCCGCACTGCCGGGTGATAAAAACGCCGATACCAAACTACCGAATGGCGCAAATTACGGCTTCCCGGTCAGCACCATGCATATCGTTGCCAACAAAGCCTGGGCTGAGAAAAACCCGGCGGCAGCGAAACTGTTTGCCATTATGCAGTTGCCGGTGGCAGACATTAACGCCCAGAACGCCATTATGCATGACGGCAAAGCCTCAGAAGGCGATATTCAGGGTCACGTTGATGGCTGGATCAAAGCCCACCAGCAACAGTTCGATGGCTGGGTAAATGAGGCGCTGGCAGCGCAGAAGTAATTTTTATTCGGGCGGATAAGGCGTTTTTGCCGCATCCGCCATTCTGTACACAATGCCTGATGCGACGCTGACGCGTCTTATCATGCCTACAAACCACACCGCACATTTCAACAATCTATCTTTCACCCCACATTCATAAACATCCGCTATTATTGGTTTTCAGACTCATCATCACCTGATAAACAATAATGACGAAACCCAATCACGAGCTTAGCCCGGCGCTGATCGTGCTAATGTCGATCGCCACCGGTCTGGCGGTCGCCAGCAACTATTACGCTCAGCCATTGCTCGACACTATCGCGCGTAACTTTTCCCTTTCTGCCAGTTCAGCGGGCTTTATTGTCACCGCCGCGCAGCTAGGTTATGCCGCCGGTCTGCTATTTCTTGTTCCCCTCGGTGATATGTTTGAACGCCGCCGCCTGATTGTCTCGATGACCTTACTGGCAGCGGGCGGTATGTTGATTACCGCCAGCAGTCAGTCACTGGCGATGATGATCCTCGGTACGGCATTAACGGGTTTATTCTCGGTCGTGGCACAAATTCTGGTTCCGCTGGCGGCAACACTGGCCTCGCCGGAAAAACGCGGCAAGGTGGTTGGCACAATTATGAGCGGCCTGCTACTGGGCATTTTGCTGGCGCGTACCGTTGCCGGGTTGCTGGCAAATCTCGGCGGCTGGCGCACCGTTTTCTGGGTCGCAGCAGTATTAATGGCGCTAATGGCGCTGGCGTTATGGCGCGGCCTGCCGCAGATGAAATCGGAGACGCACCTCAACTACCCACAGTTGTTAGGTTCCGTTTTCAGCATGTTTATCAGCGATAAGATCCTGCGCACCCGCGCGGTACTGGGCTGTCTGACCTTTGCTAACTTCAGCATTCTGTGGACATCAATGGCCTTTTTGCTTGCCGCGCCGCCTTTTAACTACAGCGATGGAACGATTGGTCTGTTTGGCCTTGCAGGAGCCGCTGGGGCGCTGGGCGCACGTCCGGCAGGTGGTTTTGCCGATAAGGGTCAATCGCACCTGACAACAACTTTCGGCCTACTGCTGCTGTTGCTTTCATGGCTGGCGATCTGGTTTGGTCACACTTCCGTGCTGGCGCTGATTATTGGCATCCTGGTGCTGGATCTCACCGTACAGGGCGTGCATATCACCAATCAAACCGTGATTTATCGTATTTATCCTGATGCACGTAATCGTCTGACCGCAGGCTATATGACCAGTTACTTTATTGGCGGTGCCGCCGGTTCACTGATTTCGGCCTCAGCCTGGCAACATGCCGGTTGGGCAGGCGTTTGCCTGGCTGGTGCGACGATTGCCCTGGTTAATCTGTTGGTCTGGTGGCGAGGTTTTCATCGTCAGGAAGCCGCTATTTAGACAATCAGCAACCGTTTTCGTGGCTTTACACTTATAAGGGTGTTAAGAAGCCCATCAGTCTGATAAGGTTAAGATATTCATTCAGTCCATTTATAATTTTAACAGTCGTTAAGCGTACACTCTATGGTAAGCCCTACTCCTCTGCCTGCTTCAGGTTCGGCGACCTTCATGGAAGGATGCAAAGACAGTTTACCGATTGTTATTAGTTATATTCCGGTGGCCTTTGCTTTCGGTCTGAATGCGACCCGTCTGGGATTTTCTCCTCTCGAAAGCGTTTTTTTCTCCTGCATCATTTATGCAGGCGCGAGTCAGTTCGTCATTACCACGATGCTGGCAGCCGGGAGTAGTTTGTGGGTCGCTGCGCTGACCGTCATGGCAATGGATGTTCGCCATATCCTGTATGGTCCATCGTTGCGTAGCCGCATTGTTCAGCGTTTGCAAAAATCGAAAACTGCATTGTGGGCGTTTGGCCTGACGGATGAAGTTTTTGCCGCAGCAACGGCAAAGCTGGTACGCAATAATCGCCGCTGGAGCGAGAACTGGATGATTGGCATTGCCTTCAGTTCATGGTCATCGTGGGTATTTGGTACGGTTATAGGGGCATTCTCTGGCAGCGGATTGCTGCAAGGTTATCCAGCCGTTGAAGCAGCATTAGGCTTTATGCTACCGGCGCTCTTTATGAGTTTTCTGCTCGCCTCTTTCCAGCGCAAACAATCCCTTTGCGTTACCGCAGCGTTAATCGGCGCCCTTGCGGGCGTAACGCTATTTTCTATTCCCGTCGCCATTCTGGCAGGCATTGTCTGTGGCTGCCTCACTGCGCTAATTCAGGCATTCTGGCAAGGAGCGCCCGATGAGCTATGAGGTTCTGCTGCTTGGGTTACTGGTTGGCGCGGTTAATTACTGCTTTCGCTATTTGCCGCTGCGCCTGCGTGTGGGTAATGCCCGCCCGACCAAACGTGGTGCGGTGGGTATTTTGCTCGACACCATTGGCATAGCCTCGATTTGTGCTCTGCTGGTTGTCTCTACCGCACCAGAAGTGATGCACGATACACGCCGTTTCGTGCCCACACTGGTTGGCTTCGCGGTACTGGGTGCCAGTTTCTATAAAACACGCAGCATTATCGTCCCTACACTGCTAAGTGCGCTGGCCTACGGGCTCGCCTGGAAAGTGATGGCGATTATATAACCCACAAGAATCAATTTTCTAAAACAATACATTTACTTTATTTGTCACTGTCGTTACTATATCGGCTGAAATTAATGAGGTCATACCCAAATGGATAGTTCGTTTACGCCCATTGAACAAATGCTAAAATTTCGCGCCAGCCGCCACGAAGATTTTCCTTACCAGGAAATCCTTCTGACCCGTCTTTGTATGCATATGCAGAGCAAGCTGCTGGAGAACCGCAATAAAATGCTGAAGGCTCAGGGGATTAACGAGACGTTGTTTATGGCGTTGATTACGCTGGAGTCTCAGGAAAACCACAGTATTCAGCCTTCTGAATTAAGTTGTGCTCTTGGATCATCCCGTACCAATGCGACGCGTATTGCCGATGAACTGGAAAAACGCGGTTGGATCGAGCGTCGTGAAAGCGACAACGATCGCCGCTGCCTGCATCTGCAATTAACGGAAAAAGGTCACGAGTTTTTGCGCGAGGTTTTACCGCCGCAGCATAACTGCCTGCATCAACTCTGGTCCGCGCTCAGCACTAGCGAAAAAGATCAGCTCGAGCAAATCACCCGCAAGTTGCTCTCCCGTCTCGACCAGATGGAACAAGACGGCATGGTCCTCGAAGCGATGAGCTAACGCGTCATCTCGCTCAAAAATCCAGATTTATAAAAGAAAAACTGACCGGCCAGCATCGCAACGTGCTGGCCTTTTTGGCAAGCAGGTCGGCTCAGCCGATGAGTTAAGAAGATCGTGGAGAACAATATGAGCGCAAATGCGGAGACTCAAAACCCGCAGCAACCGGTAAAGAAGAGCGGCAAACGTAAGAGTCTGCTCCTCCTTCTCACCTTGCTCTTTATCATTATTGCCGTAGCGATAGGAATTTATTGGTTTTTGGTACTGCGTCATTTTGAAGAGACCGATGACGCATACGTGGCAGGGAATCAGATTCAAATTATGTCTCAGGTGTCTGGCAGCGTGACGAAAGTCTGGGCTGATAACACCGATTTTGTAAAAGAAGGCGATGTGCTGGTCACTCTCGACCCGACAGATGCTCGCCAGGCGTTTGAAAAAGCCAAAACTGCACTGGCTTCCAGCGTTCGCCAAACCCACCAGCTGATGATTAACAGCAAGCAGTTGCAGGCGAATATTGAGGTGCAAAAAATCGCCCTCGCTAAAGCACAGAGCGACTACAACCGCCGTGTGCCGCTGGGCAATGCCAACCTGATTGGTCGCGAAGAACTGCAACACGCCCGCGACGCCGTCACCAGCGCCCAGGCGCAACTGGATGTCGCCATTCAACAATACAATGCCAATCAGGCGATGATTCTGGGAACTAAACTGGAAGATCAGCCTGCCGTGCAACAGGCCGCTACTGAAGTACGTAACGCCTGGCTGGCGCTGGAACGTACCCGTATTGTCAGCCCAATGACCGGCTATGTCTCCCGCCGAGCCGTTCAGCCTGGTGCGCAAATTAGCCCAACGACGCCGCTGATGGCGGTCGTTCCGGCTACCAATATGTGGGTGGATGCCAACTTTAAAGAGACGCAGATTGCCAATATGCGCATCGGTCAGCCGGTCACTATCACCACTGATATTTACGGCGATGATGTGAAATACACCGGTAAAGTGGTCGGTCTGGATATGGGTACAGGTAGCGCGTTCTCGCTGCTTCCGGCGCAAAATGCCACCGGTAACTGGATCAAAGTCGTTCAGCGTCTGCCTGTTCGTATTGAACTGGACCAAAAACAGCTTGAGCAATACCCACTGCGCATCGGTTTGTCCACGCTGGTGAGCGTCAATACCACTAACCGTGACGGTCAGGTACTGGCAAACAAAGTACGTTCTACGCCGGTCGCGGTAAGTACCGCGCGTGAAATCAGCCTGGCACCTGTCAATAAACTGATCGACGATATCGTAAAAGCTAACGCTGGCTAATCCAGAGGTGCGTGTGATGCAACAGCAAAAACCGCTGGAAGGCGCGCAACTGGTCATTATGACGATTGCGCTGTCACTGGCGACATTCATGCAGGTGCTGGACTCCACCATTGCTAACGTGGCGATCCCCACTATCGCCGGGAATCTGGGCTCATCGCTCAGCCAGGGAACGTGGGTGATCACCTCCTTCGGGGTGGCAAACGCCATCTCGATCCCGCTTACCGGCTGGCTGGCAAAACGCGTCGGGGAAGTGAAGCTGTTCCTCTGGTCAACCATTGCCTTCGCCATTGCGTCGTGGGCGTGTGGTGTTTCCAGTAGTCTGAATATGCTGATCTTCTTCCGCGTGATTCAGGGGATTGTCGCCGGGCCGTTGATCCCACTTTCGCAAAGTCTGTTACTGAATAACTACCCGCCAGCTAAACGCTCGATCGCGCTGGCGTTGTGGTCGATGACGGTGATTGTCGCGCCAATTTGCGGCCCAATCCTCGGCGGTTATATCAGTGATAATTACCACTGGGGCTGGATATTCTTCATCAACGTGCCAATTGGCGTGGCGGTGGTGTTGATGACACTGCAAACCCTGCGCGGACGCGAAACCCGTACAGAAAGGCGGCGAATTGATGCCGTGGGGCTGGCGCTGCTGGTGATTGGTATCGGTAGCCTGCAAATTATGCTCGACCGGGGTAAAGAGCTGGACTGGTTCTCATCGCAAGAAATTATCATCCTCACCGTGGTGGCGGTGGTGGCTATCAGCTTCCTGATTGTCTGGGAGTTGACCGACGATAACCCGATAGTCGACCTGTCACTGTTTAAATCGCGCAACTTCACAATTGGTTGCTTGTGTATCAGCCTCGCCTACATGCTCTACTTCGGCGCCATTGTTCTGTTGCCGCAATTATTGCAGGAAGTCTACGGCTACACGGCAACCTGGGCAGGGCTGGCATCTGCGCCGGTAGGGATTATTCCGGTGATCCTGTCGCCAATTATCGGCCGTTTTGCGCATAAACTGGATATGCGTCGGCTGGTAACCTTCAGCTTTATTATGTATGCCGTTTGCTTTTACTGGCGTGCTTATACCTTTGAACCGGGTATGGATTTTGGTGCATCGGCCTGGCCGCAGTTTATCCAGGGCTTCGCGGTGGCCTGCTTCTTTATGCCGCTGACCACCATTACGCTCTCTGGTTTGCCGCCGGAACGACTGGCGGCGGCGTCGAGTCTCTCCAACTTTACGCGAACGCTGGCGGGGTCTATAGGGACATCAATCACTACGACTATGTGGACTAACCGCGAGTCACTGCACCATGCGCAGTTGACCGAATCAGTGAATCCGTATAACCCGAACGCCCAGGCGATGTACCATCAACTGGAAGGGCTGGGAATGACGCAACAGCAAGCTTCCGGCTGGATTGCCCAGCAGATCACTAATCAGGGGTTGATTATTTCCGCCAATGAGATCTTCTGGATGTCAGCCGGGATATTCCTCGTCCTGCTGGGGCTGGTGTGGTTTGCCAGGCCGCCATTTGGCGCAGGTGGCGGCGGAGGCGGTGCGCACTGATGTTGTCAAAGGGAGCTGCGGCTCCCTTTTTATTTGCTCATTCTGCAAACGGTTGTTTTATCCACTCAATCGGTGTATCTTCTCGCCGCCTCACACTCTTCCATTCACCATTAACCGGTTCTGAACATTCGTTCAGGTTGTTAATTCTCTTTTCCCTTCGCCCTCACTTTCGCGGGTGATACTTACATTTTTCTTTTAACCCCAAAACTCGCACCCTCGCGGGCGTACATTTATTACACACCAAATAATGGATTATTATGAATACCCAACGTAAATACGGGAGAACCTGGCACTACCCTTTCTCCCCTGGCACCACCAGCGATGATCGCATTAACGCCAGTTACTGGCAAGATATGCAGGCAATTTCGCAACTGGTACATACTGAAAAACTCGACGGCGAAAATAACTGTCTTAATCGCTTCGGCGTGTTTGCCCGTTCCCATGCAGCCCCTACGGAATCGGCATGGAGCTATAAGATTCGCCAACGCTGGCAACTACTGAAAAACGATCTCGGCGATCTGGAGTTGTTTGGCGAAAATCTTTATGCCGTTCACTCCATTGAATACCGGGCACTGGAGCAGGATTTTTATCTGTTTGCCGTTCGCTGTCAGGACATGTGGTTAAGCTGGGAAGAAGTTCAGTTTTACGCCGCCTTGTTTGATTTCCCCTGCGTCCCGGAAATTTCCGGCCCGCAGCCGGGGAATGATGAAAAAAGCTGGCAACATGATTTTCTGGCGCTGACCTGTGAGCGCGGCGCGTTCGATCCCTGGGATACGCAAACCGGGCAACCCTGTACGCTGGAAGGCATTGTCAGCCGAAATCGCGACGCATTTCCCGTTGCCGATTTTCCCCATAATGTATTCAAGTACGTGCGCAAAAATCATGTCAAAACCAGCGAACACTGGAATCGCCACTGGCGTCGGGCGCGGATGGCACATGAGTTCGCTTATGGAGAACAGTCATGATTTGGCGACTTACCGACGATAAACGCTGGTCGACACTTCGCCAGCGTTTTAGCTGGGTTGAGGAGATGCATCACACGCCACAAGACCCGGAGCATCATGGTGAAGGTGACGTCGGCGTGCATACCGAAATGGTGCTTAACGCCCTCGTTACTCTGCCAGAATTTCAGCAACTCCCCGCTCAACAGCAGGAAGTTTTATGGGCGGCGGCGTTATTGCATGATGTTGAAAAGCGCAGCACTACCGTGCAGGAAAACGGACGTATTCAGTCGCCTGGCCACGCTCGTCGGGGCGAACTGACGGCCCGACAAATTTTATGGCGCGATATCCCCACACCATTTGTGCTGCGCGAGCAAATCGTTGCACTGGTGCGTCTGCATGGGTTACCGCTATGGTTACTGGAACGTCCGGAACCGGAGCGTTTACTGCTCACTGCTGCGATGCGCGTCGACACGCGTCTGCTCGCCCTGCTTGCCCGTGCCGATCTGCTTGGTCGTCATTGCCCTGATAAGCAGTCAATGCTGGAACGCATCGATCTGTTCGTGCTGTTTTGCCAGGAGCAACAATGCTGGGGAAAAGTGCGCCCATTCGTTTCTGATTCCGCACGCTGGCATTACCTGACCCATGAACAAAGTTCTCCCGATTTTGTTCCCTGGGAGGCTGAACATTTTGAAGTTACTTTGCTGTGTGGCTTACCGGGAATGGGCAAAGATCGCTATATCAGTGAACAGTGCCAGGGAATGGATGTTATCAGCCTTGATGACATGCGGCGGCGAATCAATGCCAGCCCGGACGACAAAACCGCCACCGGGCGTATTGTGCAACAGGCAAAAGAAGAGGCGCGCGTGCGACTTCGGCAAAAGAAGTCGTTTGTCTGGAATGCAACGAACATTACCCGCCAGCTGCGTAGCCAGCTTATCAGTCTGTTTACGGCTTACGGCGCACGAGTAAAAATCGTTTATCTGGAAGTGCCGTGGTCGCAATGGAAGCAGCAAAATGCCAGACGCGAGTATGCCGTTCCTGAAGCGGTGGTGATGCGGATGGCCTCAAGGCTGGAAGTTCCACAACCTGATGAAGCGCATAGCGTGGAATATCGGGTGACTGACAGGTAGAAAGCCGGAGAATTAAACACCTGCCCGATACGTTTATCGTATCGGGCAGATTTACATTGCCTGAGAAGAGAATACTTTTGCACTTTTCTTAATGAGGAAATATTTAATCTTATTATTTACGTGCATATAACCCATGCATGGAAACCAGACTTACATTATTTTTTGATAATAATCCTGGTGTTTTTTATATCTAAAAAGATGTGCAAACAATAAACATGCAATTAATCAGTTACTGTTACTAACCCCGCAAAATTCCGAAAAAACATCTTATTGATTTCCTTTGCTTTTTCTTTGCTCATTTTTATGCCTTAAGACATTTAAAAATTTCCGCTAAGTAAAATTATGCACCTTATTTTCACCCTAATGCCTAAACCATCAAAACAAATTAATATCAAATTAATCACAAATTAAACTGATTTATAATTATTGGCCTCACACACTACCCTTCATTTACAGAACAGCAACCTGATTCAGCGGCCTTAAAATCTAATTTTTTACGTAGTTACTGTGGATTCGCTATTTATCTTAAAATAAATCATAAGGATGAAAATTAACTTTATGAATATCAGACAGCATCCCTTGTCCACGCTGGCAATAGCTATTTCAACTGTGCTATCAATACCAATTTCTCAGGCATGGACACCACCAGCCACTATCAACAGCGATGTGACAATCAATAATAATGATGTCGTAACCTTATCTTCATCAGAAAATAACTCACCAGTATGGGACCAGTTTCGGTATCTTAATGTTGGAGCAACAAGTGCAGGAACGTTGAATATAGACGGGCGGGATCTGACTACTGCTAAAATCGTAATCGGTAATGCGACGTCAGGGACAATAAAATTAGAAAATAACACTCATCTGACGCTTAGTCATGCATCGCCTAATGAACGCGATATTTACCTGGGAACTAATGGCGGTTCAGGAACTTTAATGGTACTTAGCGGTAGTACTATCACCGATTTAAATGAATTCAGAATTGGTGAATTTAATTACCAGGCACAGGGGCAAGTCGTTATTGATGGTGAGGGATCATCCGTTGCCGCACGGTATGTGATGGTAGGCGATCAGGGGACGGGTAAACTCGAAATCACTCATGGCGGTCATCTTACAGCGTCAAAAGATATGATCATTGGCTTTAATGGAAATATGGAGAATTTTCAGGGAACGGGATACGGTGAAACGCTGGTTGATGGTGACAATTCTTCATTAGCCGTGAATGAGTTTATCTCCCTTGGGGGATTGGGCTCATTGCTGAACGAAGCAAAGGGTATTCTTACCGTGAGTAATAATGCCACGGTCAGCGCGAATCAATTTATCTGGCTTGGAATGGACGAAACCAGCACCGGTATTCTAAACATTGGTGGAGCGCAGGGAGAAGCCGAGCAAAAAGCGGGGGCAATTAAGACGCCGATTATCCATATGGGAAGCGAGGTCGGGGACAGTACTGCCCAGATTAATTTCAACCATTCCAGCGAAGATTTTATCCTGGCAGCAGATATCGTTGGCAAAGGCGAGGTTAACCAGGTAGGTTCCGGAGTCACGACGTTGGCTGGCGCAAATACCTATTCTGGCCAAACGAATATTAGTAAAGGCACCCTGCGCGCCGGTATCAACGATACCTTTAGTCCAAACTCCAGTTATGTCGTCTCCAGTGGAGGGAATATTGATTTAGCTGGTTTTTCACAAACCTTAAATGCGCTGGATTTGGCGGGTACGGCAACACTGTCGTCCTCAAAAAATGGCGACAAATTCACGCCTGCCACACTCACCATCAATGGCAATTACACCGCTAATAACGGTTTGTTAGTTATGCGTACCGCACTCGGCGATGATAATTCTGCGACCGATAAATTAATTGTAAAAGGCAACACGTCTGGTCATACCCGTGTGAGTGTTCATAATGCCGGTGGTCAGGGCGCCGATACGCTTGAAGGTATCCGCATTGTTGAAATAACGGGGGCATCAGAGGGTACGTTTAGTAAAGAAGGCCGTATTGTTGCCGGAGCCTATGATTACAACGTGACGAAAAGTGACGATCAGAACTGGTACTTAACCAGTGAAACCCCACTTATACCACCTGTTGACCCTGTAATACCTGATTCACCAGAGCCACCTGATACACCGACACCGGCTTCTCCTTATACCCCCGTTTCACCAGAACCACTACCAGAAAGAAAGCATCAGTATCGCCCGGAGATTAGTAGCTATCTGGCCAATATTCAGGCTGCAAATACGCTGTTTAATACCCGGCTGCATGACCGTCTGGGGGAAACACAGTACACCGACCTGCTAACCGGCGAGCAGAAAGTGACCAGTCTGTGGTTACGTAACATTGGCGGACATAACCGCTTTAAGGATCGCTCAGATGAACTGAGCACTCAGAGCAACCGTTATGTTCTGCAACTTGGCGGCGATCTTGCGCAATGGAGCAGTAACGCACTCGATCGCTGGC